>NZ_CAKKTK010000009.1:76050-76524 GCF_920656135.1 Frankia sp. Cppng1_Ct_nod
CAGTTCATATACATGGGCGACGGGCGTGTCGTCCTCGTCTTCGATGCACCAGTAATGGCGGATTCCAGCCTCCGCGTATTTGCGCAGCTTGACCGTGCGGTCGCGGTGTGCGGACTCCGGGGAGACGACTTCCACGACGAGCAGGACGTCCTGCGGTGCGTAGCAGGTGCGGTCGGGATCATACGGCGCAGTGGTCACAAGAAGATCCGGCTCGGGGCGATTGCGCTCGTCGAGCCGGATGGTCATCTCCCGCTCGACCTCGATGCCACCTGGAGTCTGCTCCATGAGCGCGACAGTGAGAGCGGTGACGAGACGACCATGCCAGGACCGCTGCGGTGACATCATGAAGATGAGTGCTCCGTCGATCAGCTCGGTGTGTCGGGGCGCCTCCGAGAGACGGTCCAGATCCTCCGCGAACCACCCCTCGGCGCGGGGCGGGCGCATCCAGTCGGGCAGGGAGGTCATGCCCCAACC
>NZ_CAKKTK010000009.1:76955-97788 GCF_920656135.1 Frankia sp. Cppng1_Ct_nod
GTAGCGAGTCGGCGGGCACTCAGCCATGAGGAGGCCGAGGTTCGCCACCGCGGCCGGCAGACCCGGGCCCGCCGGCAGCGCGGCCGGACAGGTAGCCGGTGGCAGCCCTGCGGCTACCACCGGCCACTGCTCTGCGCGGGCTGGTACCCGCGGTTGCGGACTACGTACCGCAGTACGGGGCCGGCTGCTGCACATCGAAGGCAGTGCCCTTGGCATTGACCCGCAGGAAGGTATAGCACTGCGAGGCGCTTTGGTACCTGGACATGTCGGCAGCGGGTGCCACCAGACCGCCGGCGTCGTAGTCGCGGACCTGCCGCAGCCCGTTGATGAAGGACTGACGGGTGGGACACGCGCCCGAGGCCTGTAGCCCGCGGATGAACAGGTCGGCGCTGATCCAGCCGCTGAGCGCGACATTCTGCGTCGGTGGTTGGAGCTGCGGGGCGTAGGACGTCATCCCGGCAATGAACGCCTTGTGCGCGGGCAGGTTCTCCTCGAACGGCGCGACGTTCACGAACACGTAGGTTCCGGCGAGTTGGGAACCGTATTTGGTGAGCACCGCCTGGTCGTACCCGGACGGGGACATCGAGACCTTCAACGGCACCTGTGCCCGATTGACTGCGGCGGTGATATTCGCGAAGGCGTCAACCGTCAGCGCACCGGCGAGGACGTCGACACCGTAGCCCTTTATCCTTGCGACGATAGAGGCCGGGTCCGTCCCCGTCGCCGAGATCTGGTCGGTGTAGACCACATCGATACCGGCGGTCTTCAGACTGTCCGCCACCTTCTGGGCGAAGATGGCCGATGCCTCGCTGAACGCGATGCGGAGAACGGCCGCCTTCTTACCGCCCTGGCTTTTCGCGAATGTTCCCCACGTCGTCGGCGCCGGGCCATCGGTGAGGTAGTTCGACCAGGTGAACATGTTGTCGTTCTGGCTCCAGACGGTTTCCGCCGAGATGCCGACCACCGGTATGCCGTTCTTGTGCAGGTAGCCGGCTGAGCCGGAGGCGACGCTGCTTGCCTGGAGGATGGCGAAGTCCTCGGATTTCTCGATGAGCCCGGTTGCCATGGCCAGGTTCGTGGCCGGGTTGGAGTCGTCGTTGGCCCAGTCGTAGGTCAGTTGGCGACCGTGTACACCACCCTTGCTGTTCTCCACACCGAATCGCGCGTCGACACCGGCCCGGAAGTCGGCGAACTGCGGCGCCGCGGCGCCGGAGGTAGGAAAGATCATCCCGACTTTGGCCGTCGTCGGGCTGATTCCAGGAGTTGGGCAGTCCGCGTTTGCCGACGTGCCCTGTGTGTCGGCGCTGCCACCGCCGCAGCTCGCGGCCAGCACGACAGCCACGACAGCCACGACAGCCACGGCAGGCCGCCGACCCAACGGAATGCGATGCCGCACGGCAAGCCTCCACGCACCGAGGTTGTCTCGTCACCAATCCAGCATGGCGCTGGGGTGACCTTTGCAAGATCCAAAAATTCGATAGATCAAATACAATATTTAATTCATATCACTTAGTAGCAAGAGGTCTGTTGGAGGGTGCCCAGGTCAGGGCCTTGCCAGGTGGCCGATTGGCGCCGCCGAGCCACCCCATGTGGTAGGTAGAAGGTCCGAAAGCCACTCCGCGTCACCGGCAGGATGCTTCCGTGAACTCTGCGGTTAACTCCGATCAGGCGGACCCGGCCCGGGCAGACTGGGCACGGCCGCCATTCGACCCATCCGATCCGGGCCGATGAGCAGCTGACGGGGCGACACCGCGGCGGTCCGGTTGTACACGCGTCTGGAGGCATCCCATGACCGACGACGTCACCGGCCGGGGCGTGATGGTGGCACGCCTTCGGGGTCACTGATGCCGGATCGCAGGCTTGCCGCGGTAGTGGGCGCCTGCCTTGTCGTCGTGGCATACGCGGCGAGGCGGTCCGATCGCCGCTGGCTGTCGGCTGCCGGGACGGCCGGTTGTGAGACCGGGCTGGTGCTCGGCCTGTTCGCACTCTGGCAGTACGTTCGAGTACTTGCGATCACCGAGGTGGACGGCGGGATCCGGCACGCGCAGTGGATCTGGGACGCCGAGCGGATGGTGCACCTGCCCAGTGAGCTGACCGTCCAACAGGCGTTCCTGGGACACCCGTGGATCCTGCAGGCAGCCAACCAGTTCTACGCTTTCGTGCATTTCCCCGCGATGAACATCTTCCTGATCTGGCTGTTCGCCCGACATCGTGACCGCTATTCACCGGTCCGCAACACTGTGGTGTTTCTCACGGCGGCCTGTCTGTTGGTGCAGATGATCCCGGTGGCACCACCACGCATGCTCACCGATCTGGGTTTCGTCGACACCGCCCTGTACTACGGCCAGTCTGTGTACGGGGCGTTCGGCAGTGGAATCGCGGCGCAACTGTCAGCAATGCCGTCGGTGCACGTCGGCTGGGCGGTTCTGATTGCCTACGAGGTGGTGCGGATCAGCCCGAGCCGGTGGCGCTGGCTGATCGTGGCGCACCCGATCCTCACGATCTTCGTCGTGACGGTGACCGCCAATCATTTCTGGGCGGACGGAATAGTGGCCGTGGGTCTCCTCGTCCTCGCGGATCTGGCTGCGCGTGGGCTCGGTGTCGTCACTGCGGCCGTCCGGATGGGACGTGAGCCCGAGACCAGTTCGAGCTGGGCAGGAGAAGGCCAGGCCGTCAGCGGTCGGGACCCGGGGGCGGCGCGCTGAGGCGTCCGCCCCCGCAGTTCCTCGGGCCTGTTCGACCGGGTTTCCGGGGCCTCCGGTGGCGCGTGCCAGCGATGACCGCGCCGCCTTTGGCCTAACTGACGGGGTCTCCGATGCCGTGCTGGCGCAGAATCTCGGAGATCCGGGACGCCAGTGTGATGTCAAGGTCCGTGACACCGCCCTGCGAATGCGTCCAGACCGTGAACGTCGTCACACCGCGAGCCCTGTCGACGACCGGATGGTGGTTCAGCTCGTTCGCGACGATGGAGATTTTTTCGACTGTTTCGTCCGAGGTCTCCTCGTCCATTATGACCCTGCGCACAATCGTCGACGTGTCTCCGGTCCAGCCCGGCAGCGTGCCGAGTGCGTCGGCGACCAGGTCTGCGTCCAGCTTGGTGGGCATACAACAGCCTCCGTCCGGTCTGCCAGGCGCCCGTGGTCGCCTGGATGGTCCGCGCCCTCCTCGCGACAGGAAAACCCTGTCGTTACAGTGTGGTCGGTCATGAGCTCGTCAGTCGCCTTGCGCGTCGTGGTTGCCGCCGCACTTGTTGATACCCGCGGCCGGGTGCTGGCATGCTGCCGGCGTGACCCGCCCGCGCTCGCCGGTGGCTGGGAGTTCCCCGGAGGCAAGGTCGAGTCCGGCGAGGACGACGTGAGCGCGCTGGTTCGCGAGTGCCGTGAGGAGCTCGGTGTCGATATCGAGGTGGGCGGGGTCCTCGGCGAGGTCCCGTTACCCACGGCAGGCTGGGTCCTGCGGGTCCGTTTCGGTCGGATCACAGTTGGGGAACCACGCCTGATCGCGCATTCGGAACTCCGATGGCTCGCGCGGCACGAACTCGACGACGTCGCCTGGCTGGCGCCTGACGCGCCGCTTATCGAGGATCTTCGTAGAACCCTGACCGGAGAGCCGCCGGACGCGTGAGCGGCTTATACTCCGTTACGCGATATTAACGTATGGTACCGGTAGGTAAACCTTCGGCTCCATTTTCGTTGTCGGCCTGCTCGGGTCCGTACGATGGTGGATGACGCCCACGATGCGGGCCGACATGGGCTGATCTTCCGATGTCCCTGCATGGTGTGCCAGGCGTCCCGCCGGGCCGGATCGTGCGTACCGTGTCACCGCGTCAGCGCTACCCTGCCCTGCATCATCACCTTGCCCAGCGTCACCGTCTCGGGGCCACCGCCCCACGTCCGTACCGGAGTCCGCCACCGTGTCAGTCCGTGCCGACCTGCGTAACGTCGCGATCATTGCCCACGTCGACCACGGCAAGACGACTCTCGTCGACGCGATGTTGCGGCAGTCCGGGGCCTTCGGTGATCATGCCGAGGCCACGGACCGTGTCATGGACTCGATGGACCTCGAACGCGAGAAGGGCATCACGATTCTCGCGAAGAACACCGCGATCCAGTACGGGGACGTCACGATCAACATCGTCGACACCCCGGGCCATGCGGACTTCGGTGGCGAGGTCGAACGCGGCCTGTCCATGGTCGACGGGGTCGTGCTGCTGGTCGACGCGAGTGAAGGACCGCTGCCGCAGACCCGGTTCGTCCTGCGTAAGGCGCTGGAGGCCAGGCAGCCGGTCATTCTGGTCATCAACAAGGTGGACCGGTCCGACGCCCGGATCGCCGAGGTCGTCGACGCCACCTACGAACTCTTCCTCGATCTGGACGCGGACGAGACCCAGATCGACTTCCCGATCGTCTACTGCAACGCCAAGGCGGGACGGGCATCGCTGAACCGTCCGGAGGACGGCGACAACCCCGACTCGCCCGACCTCAAGCCGTTGTTCGACGTGCTGCTCGAGTCGATCCCGATGCCGGTCTACGACCCGGAGGCGCCCCTGCAGGCGCTGGTCACGAACCTGGACGCCTCGCCGTATCTCGGTCGTCTCGCGCTGTGCCGTGTCCACAACGGGACGCTGCGCCGTGGGCAGAACGTGATGCTGTGCCGCGCGGACGGCCGTACCGACCGGGTGAAGATCAGCGAACTGCTGGTCACGAAAGCGCTGGAGCGGGTGCCGGGTGAGCAGGCCGGCCCGGGCGACATCATCGCGATCGCGGGCATCCCCGACATCATGATCGGTGAGACCCTGGCCGACCCCGAGGATCCTCGGCCGCTGCCCGTCATCACCGTCGACGAACCGTCGATCAGCATGACCATCGGCATCAACACGTCCCCGCTCGCGGGCAAGTCCGGGACGAAGCTGACCGCGCGGCTGCTACGAAACCGGTTGGACGCCGAGCTGGTCGGCAACGTCTCCATCCGGGTGCTGCCCACCGAACGCCCCGACACCTGGGAGGTGCAGGGCCGCGGAGAGCTGGCGCTCGCGATCCTGGTCGAGCTGATGCGCCGTGAAGGCTTCGAGCTCACCGTCGGCAAGCCCCAGGTCGTCACCAAGGAGGTCGACGGGAAGCGGCACGAACCGGTCGAGCGGCTCACCATCGACGCGCCCGAGGAGTACCTCGGTACCCTCACCCAGCTGCTGGCGGTGCGCAAGGGCCGTCTCGAGGAGATGGTCAACCACGGCACCGGCTGGATCCGGATGGAGTACCGGGTGCCCGCCCGGGGGCTGATCGGTTTCCGGACGGAGTTCCTGACCGAGACCCGCGGCACCGGGCTCATGCACCACGTCTTCGACTCCTACGAGCCGTGGTTCGGGGAGCTGCGCACCCGGGCGACGGGTTCGATGGTGGCCGACCGCGCTGGCGTGGCGACCGCCTACGCCCTGTACAACCTGGGGGAGCGCGGCACCCTTTTCGTGGGTCCCACCACCGACGTCTACGAAGGCATGATCGTCGGGGAGAACTCCCGCGCCGACGACATGGACGTCAACCCCACCAAGGAGAAGAAGCTCACCAACATGCGCTCGTCCACCGGGGACGAGCTGGTGCGCCTCACCCCGCACCGGCAGCTGTCACTGGAGCAGGCGCTGGAGTTCTGCCGCGAGGACGAGTGCGTGGAGGTCACGCCCGGCCCGGTCCGGCTGCGTAAGGTCGCGCTGACCGCCGCCGAGCGCGAGAAGCTCCGCTCCCGTCGCCGCACCGGCTGAGCGGCTCCAGGGACAGCTGAGCGGATCCAGGAAGGGGTACCCGGCCTACCGCGGATCGGCCGGGTACTTCTCGCGGAAGTACCGCTCGGACAGGAACCTGATCGGGACGCCTGCTGCGGCGAGCGCGTCACGATGCTGCCACCAGTCGCTGTCCGTGCCGACCACGATCTCCGCTTTGCCGTGTGCGATCGCGGTCGCCACGAACTTGCGGTCGGCCGGATCGAACCGTGAAAGCGCGGCGTCCGTCGGGAATTCCAGGAAACTGCCCTCGCCGTCGGGCGTGATTTCGACCCGCGTGCAGTGGTCGTCGTTGTACTGGTTGTTCTGTACCCAGCGGAAGAACGCGTCACCGACGCCGGGCTGACCGGAGAAATTCAGATGCCTGGCGTATTCCGCGACGATGAGTCCGAGTGCGTCCAGCGTCAGCCCACCGTGGGCGACGACGTCCTGTAACAGATTGATGCAGGCCAGTTCACATTCGACTGGCCATGCGTCACGCCCGTTGGCCACGATGGCGACGTTGGTGTCGACGACACGTTCGGGTGTGACCGGTGCAGACATGACATAGTCAGGCACTGGTGTCGCCACCTGCGGCCCGCAGCCGGTGTTCGGCTGACAGACGGGCGAGGGTCGCGATGTCGGTGAAGTCGTCGCCGAAGAATCCGGTGGGCCAGTTTTTGATGTTCCCTGTCTCGTCCAGCTCCAGTGCTCGAAGCTGTGAACCTTCCGGTCCGTACTCGACGAAGTACAGCGAGACGTCCTCGGCGGTGACCACTCCTTCGGCAAGGCGCCGTTGTAGCCGCCGCAGCAGGTACTCACTGTGGCTTTCGATCAGGAACTGGACGCCCTGGGTCCTCGCGGCATCGATGAAGACATCAGCGAGATGCGACTGAACGCTCGGATGCAGGTGGATCTCGGGTTGCTCGAAGATGACCGTGCTGTCCGCCTCGGCGTAGTACGACTGGACGAGGACGGGCAGAACCTGGGAGACCCCGAACCCCACGTCGGTCAGCAGCACCTCAGGGGAGTCGGGCCGTGTCCGTACCACCAGCTCGAAGATCTGACGTCCGGGGACGAGCTCGCGCAGCTCGAACGAGTGGATGACCCCCATGTCCCGCAGCCAACGCCCGACTCGCTTCGGCAACGGCTCGCCGTCGTCACCGGCTTCGGTGCCAGCTGGAACGGTGCGTCCGGTTATCTGTGCCGCGAGCAGTGCTTCGACCGCGCGCTCGCCGCGTTTTCCCACATTGGACGGCTTCGCGCCGGTCCACAGGTAGTTCCTCTTCGGGTCCTCCCGCATCGGCCCGACATAAGAAATTTTCGACAGAGTTCGTTCGAATTCGTATTCTAGACCGGAGAGTGCGTTCATCTCGACTGGAGGGGCGTCGTCGAGGTCCGGGAATCGGTAGAACATCATTGGAGATTTAAGATTGTATCTCTTGCTGTGGCTAATGCTCGTCAGGCGATAAAAGCCTTTTTGATTCCGGTCGACCGAGAAATACTCGTTCGCAATGCTGTATCCGAACCTGTCGACCGCTAGTAGCCCGTCCGAGGTCTGTATGAGTTGCGCATCGAAACCAAGTGGAAAATTGTAGTCGTCCAGGTGGACAAAGTATTCGAAGAGATCACTTCTTTCGCCAGGCCAAGTGATCTCAAATGACAGGGTATCGGTATCTTGGTGATCGTGGATCAAGTCCTTGAAGGTGCCGAGTTCGACGAGGGAGTTCGCGTCACCGAGGTCGAGGACGCGGCGACGGTCGGAACTCTCGGCGGTCTGCTTGAGGAGCAGGAGGAGCTGGATCAGGCTGGTCTTGCCGGAGCTGTTCGTCCCGAACAGCAGAGTGATCGGTGCGAGCCGGATGTCGCCGGAGTCCTTCCAGCTCTTGAAGTTCCGCACACGTAGGCCGGTCAGCATGACTTCCTCCTCGAACGATCTCCGTTCATCCTCGCAGAGCGTGGATGGCGGGCCCTGTCACCGGTGCGTGTACCGACCCGTAGGGTCGTGGACGTGACTGCTACCGCTGTGGAGACCGGGTCCGGGCCGCACTCCGCCGAACCGCCGGCGCGGCGGCTGCTGGTCGTCCACGCCCACCCCGATGACGAGGTGATCGGGACGGGGGTGACCATGGCGTCCTACGCCGCCGCTCCCGACACGCTTGTCACCCTCGTCACCTGCACGCTGGGGGAGATGGGGGAGGTGCTTGTCCCGGAGCTGGCCAACCTGCGGTCCGACCGGGGTGACCAGCTCGGCGGGTACCGCATCGGAGAGCTGGCCCGGTCCTGCGAGGCGCTCGGCGTGACCGACCACCGCTTTCTCGGCGGGCCCGGCCGGTGGCGTGACAGCGGCATGATGGGCACGCCGGGCAACGACGACCCGCGCTGCCTGTGGCAGGCGGATCTCGACGAGGCGACGGCCGCCCTGGTCGAGATCATCCGGGAGGTCCGGCCCCAGGTACTCATCACCTACGACGAGAACGGCGGCTATGGGCATCCTGACCACATCCGCGCGCACGAGCTGACCGTTCGGGCGTTCGACGCCGCCGCGGACCCTTCCTTCGCACCGGATGCCGGGCCACCCTGGCAGCCGGTCAAGCTCTACCAGACCGTCATCCCACGATCATCGATCCAGGCGGGCATCGACTACTTCCAGTCGTCGGGTGCTGGTGAACTCTTCGAGGGAGTGAAGTCGGCGGAGGACGTGCCGATGGCGGTGCCGGACGATGTCGTCACCACCGCGATCGAGGCGTCGGCCCACTTCGAGGCGAAGATCGTGGCCATGCGGGCGCATGCCACCCAGATGACGACGGATGGTTTCTTCTTCGCCCTGGCGGACGGCCTCGGCCATCGGGCGTGGGGTACCGAGCACTACGTCCTCGTTCGGGGCGAGCGTGGCCCGGGCGCCGGCCCGCACGGACGTGAGGTCGACCTCTTCGCCGGACTCGACCTCTGAATGGTCTTTCGCGACGATTTGGTCGCTGTATGAATCTGGATGGTGACGGTCTGAACCGTCGACGATGGCCTACTGTCGGACAATGCCCGGCTCGACCAGTCACCCTCGCAGGACGCCTCCGGCAGCAACGGCGACGACAGCAGGAACGACAGCAGGAACGACAGCCACGGCTACCGCCATGGCCACCGGTACGGGTACGGGTACGGGTACGGGTCCGGGTATGAACGGCGACGCCGGCGACACCGACCGCGAGCCATCCCGGATCTTCCTGGGGTCCGCTTACCTGTTCGGGGGGCTTGCGGGTCTGGCTCTCGGCTTCTTCGGGGTCTTTCTCGTCCCCGCGGGCCCACGTCTCGGCGGGGTGCTGCTGTCCGTCGGCGTCGCTCTCGCCGCGGTAGGGAACGCGGGTCTCGCGGCTCTGGTGCGGTGGTTCACCGGTACCCGGTTCGGCTCCATGATCGTTATGGTGGGATGGATCCCGGTCGTGCTGTGGTTCGGCAGCTCGCGCCCGGAGGGCGACCTCGTCGTGGAGGCGAATGCCACCGGTTACATGTTCCTGGTCGTGGGGTCGGTCGTGCCCGTCGTGGTGGCGATGATCGGGTCACCGCGGCGGGGGCTGCTCGCCCTTCCGCCGGCCGGGCCACGCAGTCCCCATCCACCCGACCCAGGGCTGGACGGGAACCGCCCCGCATCCTGACCGCGTCACCATCGCCATGGATCAGGCTGAGATGGATCGCGATGTGGCTGTTGTCACGGGTTGGTCAGAACCGACTGATCGCTGCTTCCTGGTAGTAGCGTGTCGGCGTGGCAGTCGATCCGGACGCCTTCCGCAGGGCGGTCGGGCGTTTCGCAACGGGCGTCACGGTCATCACCACCGTCCTCGACGGCCAGCCGTTCGCCATCACCGCGAACTCGTTCACCTCGGTGTCGCTTGATCCGCTCCTGGTGCTGGTCGGCGTCCGCAAGGCATCGCGCTTCCACGCGCCAGTCCTCGGTTCGGGTGTGTGGGGTGTTTCCGTGCTTGCCGCGGACATGCAGGACGCGTCCCGTTTCTTCGCGAGCCAGGACAGACACGACGCGGGAATACTGTTCGACGGCTGGAAGCACTCCGTCGGAGCCGAGACCGGAGTGGTCCTGCTGGAGGACGCGCTAGCCGCGTTCGAGTGCCGGACGGTTCTCGCCTACGAGGGCGGCGACCACACCCTGCTGCTCGGTGAGGTCGTGGCGCTCGACGGTTTTCGTCGTGAGGCGTCTCCCCTGCTGTTCTACGAGGGCACCTACCGGGTGCTACCTCCGACCGACTGACCGGGCGTCGGTCTTTCGAGGATCCGATTCAGTTCAGGCGGGCACGTGCGGCGTGTGCCGCTTCGCGGGCGGCGGAGGCCGCCGTCGGCTCCATGGGCGTGACCACGTCGGCAAAGGCCAGCAGGTCTCCGGCGCCGCCGAGGAAGTCGCCGAGCCGGATGCGTAGTTCCCCGCGTTCCCGGCGCAGGTGCGCGGGGTGGTGGGGCAGGAGCAGGGAGAGTTCGACGGCCCACAGGCGGGTCGCGGCATCGTCGGCCCGAGCCGCCCAGACCCGGATGTTGCCCAGGAGTCGCATGAGTAGGTCTGTCTGCGCCATCGGCTCGAGGTGGGCTCGGGTGAACGCGACTCCGGCGGACCGGACCTTTTCCGCGGCCTCGTGCACGGTGATCATCCTGCCGCCCGCGAACGGGTCGACCAGGACGTGTCGGTCAGGTGAACCGATACCGACGATCACATGTCCGGGCAGCCCGATCGGGTAGGCGGGGATACCGAGTCGGCGGGCGACCTCCAGCCACACGACGGACAACAGGATCGGTAGGCCATGGCGGCGGCGGAGAACCGATGTCAGCACGGACGCGTTCAGGCTTTCGTAGTCCTCGGGATCGCCGTGGAAGCCGGCCTGTTCCCCGAGGGCCTCCCGCAGGATCTCGGCGGCGGTGTGTACGTCCAGCCCGGAGAGTGTCCGTCCCGCGGCAGATCCTTCCGCGCCACCACCACCACCGCCACCACCGCCACCACCGGGGTCGCCGGTCGTGACACCGAAGAGAGCGCCTGCGCGGGCGGCGAGCGCGTCGAGACGGGCAAGTCCCTGGAGCGGTTCCAGCTCGGGTTCCGCTTCGGCCGCGATCAACAAACACGCCAGACCGAGATCGACCGACTCCCGTCGAACGATGTCGGCAAACTGACGTCGTGTGCGTGCGCTCATTGCGGGCTCGCCTCCGTCTGCCTCCTGGCGGATCTGCGGACCGGCCGCGGCGGCACCCGTCGACCGGCAACCAGATCCGCTTCGGCGACTTCCACGATAGAACCGTCCTTGGTCCGTATCGTCAGACATTGGTCGGTCCAGGACAGCAGTTGCCCGACGACATCGGTAAGGGGTAGAGGACCGGCGACACGGTGGCGGACAGACACCCTGAAGTCGGTGTCAGCAGGAGTGATACGGACGACATACACGACAAGCGAACGCCCTTGTTGTCGACACGGAACCTACGAGGTCGATACTAGGGAATCAGTCGCCCGTGAGCCGAGGAGGAACAACCGGTGACCTACGTCATCGCGGAGCCCTGCGTCGATGTGAAGGACAGGGCCTGCATCGAGGAGTGCCCGGTCGACTGCATCTACGAAGGTGGACGGATGCTCTACATCCAGCCTGACGAGTGCGTTGACTGCGGAGCGTGCGAGCCCGTCTGTCCGGTCGAGGCCATCTACTACGAGGACGATGTTCCGGACCAGTGGAAGGGCTTCACGGACGCGAACGCCGTGTTCTTCGAGGAGCTCGGCTCGCCCGGAGGGGCGTCGAAGGTGGGTGCGCTCGACTTCGATCCGCCCAGCGTCGCCGGGTTGGCGCCGCAGGCCGAGTCCTGACCGGGCCCACAGGGCCTGCCGGAACGCTCCGGCAGGCCCGCCACTCCCAGGTACGGCTGCCTGACTTCCCCTGGGACGCCCTTGTCCCGTTCGAGCAGAAGGCTCGCGCGCACCCGTACGGGATGGTCGACCTGTCGGTCGGGACGCCGGTCGACCCGACACCCGTGGTCGTCCAGCACGCCCTTGCCGCGGCAGCGAACTCACCGGGGTATCCGACGACCGCGGGCACGCCCGACCTGCGGGATGCCGCGGCGGGCTGGTTGGCGCGGCGGCTCGGCGTGATCGTCGAGTCGTCCAGCATCCTGCCGGTCATCGGGACGAAGGAGCTGGTAGCGCAGCTTCCCGGTCAGCTGGGGCTGGGGCCGGGAGACCGGGTCTGGATACCGACACCGGCCTACCCGACGTACGAGGTCGGGGCGTTACTTGCCCGCTGCGAGCCGGTCCTCGGCCCGGTGGACGGCGTGGCGCTCGTCTGGTTGAACACCCCGGCCAACCCTTCCGGCCGGGTGCTGACGGTGGACGAGATGCGTGCGGTCGTGGGCTGGGCCCGGGAACGCGGCATCGTCGTCGCCAGCGACGAGTGCTACATCGAGCTGGGCTGGGAGGCCCGTCCGGTCTCGGTTCTGCACCCGGACGTGTGCGGTGGCTCCCACGAGGGGCTCCTCGCCGTCCACTCACTGTCGAAGCGGTCGAACCTCGCCGGTTACCGGGCCGGCTTCGTCACCGGCGACCCGCGGCTCGTGGCGGGGCTGCTGGAGCTCCGCCGGCATTGCGGGCTGATGGTTCCGGCGCCCGTGCAGGCGGCGATGACGGCGGCCCTCGCCGACGACATGCACGTCGCCGAGCAACGGGCGCGTTACGCCAACCGGCGGGCGGTGCTCGCGGCGGCCCTCGCTGTCGCCGGTTTCACGATCGAGCACAGCGAGGCCGGACTCTACCTGTGGGCGACCCGCGGGGAGGACGCGTGGGCCACCGTCGACGCCCTGTCCAGCGTCGGTGTGCTCGTCGCTCCCGGGGTCTTCTACGGCGAGGCCGGACGCCGGCACGTGCGGATCGCGTTGACCGGGCCGGACGCCCAGGTCGCCACCGTCCCGGAACGGATGGCGATGTTGCCGCCCCCGCAGGTGATCGACCCCCCGCAGCCGGTCGACCCCCCGCAGCCGCAGGCCGGGTACCAACCGCAGGCCGGGTACCAACCGCAGGCCGGGTACCAACCGCAGGCCGGGTACCAACCGCAGGCCGGGTACCGGGCGACGGCCCACACGACCGGGTCGCATCCAGTGGTGCCGCCCCCGCCCTCATTCCCGCCCCCGGCTGGGCTGCCCGGACCGGGCGGACAGCCGGCGGGACAGCCGCTGTCGTGGCCCCCCGACGACATCAGCGCCCGTCCCGGTGTCCGGGTCATGACGGAGCCGCCGGACGTCCGGTAGATCAACGAAGATGCGCGAGACAGCCTCGGGCACGACCGGTGGCTGTCTCGTTAGGGTCGGATCGTGACTACCTCAGACGAGACCATCGACTCCGCGATTGATCCTGTCGTCGACCTGCTGTGGGAGCGTCCCGACGTATCCGAGGCGCCTGACGGCCGCGGCCTCCATGACGTCGTGGTAGAGGCGATCAACCTGTTGGACGCCGGGAAGGCGCGGGTCGCCCAGGTCACCGACAGCGGTGATGTTGTCGTGGACGAGCGGGCGAAACGTGCCATCCTGCTCGCCTTCCGGGTACTGCGGATGGTCGAGTCCTCGGCCGGCGATTTTCGCTACCACGACCGGGTGCCGCTGAAGACGTCCTTCGACGGGGTGCGGGTGGTGCCCGGCGCGATCGTCCGCTGGGGCGCGCACATCGAACCCGGTGCGGTACTCATGCCGAGCTACACCAACATCGGCGGATACGTCGGTACGGGCACCCTGGTCGACACCTGGGCGACGGTCGGTTCCTGCGCGCAGATCGGCCGGCGGGTGCACCTGTCCGGCGGGGTCGGCATCGGCGGGGTGTTGGAGCCGCCGAACGCGAGGCCGGTGGTGGTCGAGGACGACGCGTTCATCGGCAGCCGGTGCATGGTGGTGGAGGGCGCCCGGGTACGTCGCGGGGCGAAGCTCGGAGCGGGCGCGATCCTGACCGCATCCACGCATGTTCTCGACGCGAACACCGGCGAGGAGTACCCGCGTGGGGAGATCCCGGAACGAGCGGTGGCCGTCGGTTCAAGTCGTATGAAGTCGTTTCCCGGCGGGGACTACGCCATGCCGTGCGTCCTGGTGCTGCGGACGCTCGCCGAGGGGGAGATCCACGACAAACTCGCCCTGAACGACGTCCTGCGGGAACACGGCGTTGCCCCCTGACCCCCTGACCTGCTGTTGCCGGACGGGCGGACTTCGTTTCGCAACGTCGCCGGCCGGCCATGCCCGTCGACCGGTTCGCGGGGGTCGACTTACGTAGAGTCGAGGCGTGCATCTGGATCTGGCCGCCCCGGTGGGGGAGCTGACCCGAGTCCTTGTCGACGTCCCTTCGGTGAGCGGAACCGAGGCCGTTCTCGCCGACCTGGTCCACCGGGCGCTGGCGGACGTCGCCGGGCTCCGCGTGGACCGTGACGGCGACGCCGTCGTCGCCCGCACCGACCTGGGCAGAGCGACCCGGGTGCTGCTCGCCGGGCATCTCGACACCGTTCCGATCGCGGACAACCTGCCTGCCCGGACCGTGGACGGACGCCTGTACGGCTGCGGGACCTCCGACATGAAGTCCGGGGTGGCCGTGATGCTGCGGCTCGCCGCCGGTCTCACGACCACCCCGGACACCACCCTCGCCCACGACGTGACCTGGGTTTTCTACGACAACGAGGAGGTCACCGCCGACCGTAACGGGCTGCGGCGCCTCGTTGCCGGCCACCGCGACTGGTTGGACGCCGACCTCGCGGTGCTTCTGGAACCGACGTCGGGGGAGGTCGAGGCCGGCTGTCAGGGCACCTTGCGGGTGGTGGTGACGCTCCCGGGGCGCCGTGCGCACTCGGCCCGCTCTTGGCTCGGCGAGAACGCGATCCATGCCGCCGCGCCGCTGCTCGAACGCCTCGCCGCCTACCGGGCGCGTACGGTGACGATCGACGGCTGCGCATATCGGGAAGGCCTGAACGCTGTGCTCGTCAGCGGCGGGGTCGCCGGCAACGTCATCCCGGATGCCTGTCAGGTGACCGTCAACTTCCGTTTCGCTCCGGATCGTGACGTTGCCGGCGCGCTCGAGCATGTCCGTGAGGTGCTGAACGGCTTCGCCCTCGAGCTGACCGACAGCGCGGGCGGCGCATTGCCGGGGCTGACCGCGCCCGCCGTGAGTGCCTTCGTGGCGGCGGCGGGGCGGACGCCGGTCGCCAAGTACGGCTGGACCGATGTGGCACGCTTCGCCGCGCTCGGCATCCCCGCGCTCAACTACGGCCCGGGAGATCCGAATTTTGCCCATACCCGGGACGAGTACGTCGAGATCGAGCGGATCGACGCCGCCGAGGACGTGCTGCGCCGCTATCTGACCGGACCGCTGATCGCGCCGGCAACCGCAGGCCAACCCTGACGGCAGGCCAACCCGACCGTCAGGGTTGGCCTGCGGTTGGGCCGGCTGGACCCGGCGGGCGCATGACCTGGGGAAACCGGTTCGGGCGATCCAGCGCCAGGCGAATTCCCGTCCGGTTACCCAACTGTGATCTTGACTGTAACGGTGGAACGCTATGTTACGGGTCGTGAGCGCGCCTACCGACCCGGCCCAGCCGGTCATCCCGGTTTCCGACGGCCCGGCGGCCGGTGCCACGGCCGGTCCGGGGCGGGACAGACCGGCCCGCAGCCGCCGGCCGCCGGAGAAGCAACGCGGGCCGATCACCGTCCGGCGTGGCCAGGTCGAGATGTCCACGACCGACCAGCACCTGCTGGACACCCGGGGACCGACCGACTGGGTCCATGCGGACCCGTGGCGGGTCCTGCGGATCCAGAGCGAGTTCGTCGAGGGATTCGGCCTGCTCGCCGAGCTGCCGCGGGCGGTGACGGTGTTCGGCTCGGCCCGCGTCCACGTCGACGATCCCGACTACGCACTCGGCCAGCGGCTCGGTGCCGCGCTCGCCCGGGCCGGCTACGCGGTGATCACAGGTGGTGGTCCGGGCGCGATGGAAGCCGTCAACCGCGGCGCCCAGGAGGCCGGTGGTCTGTCGGTCGGCCTTGGTATTGAGCTCCCGTTCGAGCAGCGCCTCAACGACTGGGTCGATCTCGGGGTGACCTTCCGGTACTTCTTCGTCCGCAAGACCATGTTCGTCAAGTACGCTGAGGCATTCGTGATCCTGCCCGGCGGGCTCGGCACTCTCGACGAGCTGTTTGAGGCGCTCACCCTCGTCCAGACCCGCAAGGTCACCCGCTTCCCGGTGGTGCTCATGGGGTCGAGCTACTGGCAGGGCCTGCTCGACTGGATGCGGACCACGGTCGCCGGGGCGGGGCGCATCCACCCGTCGGACGTTGACATCATGACCGTCACCGACGACGTCGACGAGGCCGTCCGAATCGTCGTGGGCAGCCATCCGGGAGGTGGCCCACCACCCGGGCCTGATGCCGGATTCCCGGATACTGGGCGGTTGTGAACATCTGCGTCTACTGCTCGTCGTCGCGGGCGATCGACCACTCCTATGTCGAGCTCGCCGCGGACGTCGGCGTCGAGCTCGCCCGTCGCGGTCACCATCTTGTCTCGGGTGGCGGTTCGATCTCGTGCATGGGCGCTGTGGCGGGTGCCGCCCGGGCCGCCGGCGCGCGCACCCTCGGTGTGATCCCGCGGGCACTGCTGGCGTTGGAGGTCACCGACCACGACGCGGATGAGCTGATCGTCACGGAGACGATGCGGGACCGCAAAGGGCTCCTCGACGCGCGAGCGGACGCATTTCTCGCCCTGCCCGGCGGGCTCGGCACCCTTGAGGAGCTGCTGGAGGTCTGGGTGGCGCGTTCCCTCGGGATGCATGCCAAACCGGTCGTCCTCCTCGACCCGGACGGCTTGTTCGCCCACCTGAGGGCGCAGGTGGACGAGCTGGTCCGGCGGGGTTTCGTCCGCCGCGCGGCCCGGGACGCGCTGGGCTGGGCGGCGACGGTCGGCGGCGCGCTGGACCTGCTGGAAGCCGGCGTGGCCCAGCCCAGCGAGGTTCCCCCGACCGTCACCGAACAACTCGAAGGGGAATAGGTACGCCCCTGCCTGTCGGCGGCTCCTGCCGCTGTTCCGTCCCGAACGGTTGCGGGACAGCCGAACAGGACGATCGAACAAGACGATCGAACAAGACGATCGAACAAGACGATCGAACAGGACGATCCGGCCGGTGGGCTGGTGTGCCTT
This sequence comes from Frankia sp. Cppng1_Ct_nod, assembly GCF_920656135.1. NCBI lineage: Bacteria > Bacillati > Actinomycetota > Actinomycetes > Frankiales > Frankiaceae > Frankia > Frankia sp. Cppng1_Ct_nod. Next base: position 93,887 of record NZ_CAKKTK010000009.1, read on the forward strand.
CTCAGGCGAGGCCGCGGCGCCCGACGGCGAGGTCCCGGGTCCCGCGGATGGCGGCCACCATGTCGAGGACCCTGCGGGTCGCGGCGACCTGGTGGGCACGGAAGATCCTGGCGCCGAGCCAGGCGCTGACCGCGGTGGCGGCCAGGGTGCCCTCGAGGCGGTCCTGCACGGTGGTGTCGAGGGTCTCCCCGATGAAGTCCTTGTTGGATAGTGCGACGAGCACCGGCCATCCGGTTGCGGCAAGCTCGGGTAGCCGGCGGGTCGCCTCCAGCGAATGCCGGCTGTTCTTGCCGAAGTCGTGGCCGGGATCGACGACGATGCCATCCGGTCGCACGCCGAGCGCCACCGCCCGTTGCGCGAGCCCGGTCGTGGTGGCCACGATGTCGGCCATCACGTCGTCGTAGGCGATCCGGTGTGGTCGGGTACGGGGCGGTAGATGGCCGGCGTGGGTGCAGACCAGGCCCAGGCCGTGTTCGGCGGCGACCTCGGCAAGGCGCGGGTCGGTGCCGCCCCAGGCGTCGTTGAGCAGGTCGGCGCCTTCACCTGCCACGACTTGTCCCACCTCGGCGCGCCAGGTGTCCACGCTGATCACGACGGCGGGGTGCCTGGAGCGGACGAGTGCGACGAACCCGCCGATCCGGTGCAGCTCCTCGTTCGCGTCGACGTCCTCCCCGGGTGCCGCCTTGACCCCGCCGATGTCGATGATCCGGGCGCCTTCCGTGACGGCGAGGTCGACAGCGGCCAGTGCCTCCGCTTCGCCGTAGGTCGCGCCCCGGTCGAAGAAGGAGTCCGGTGTCCTGTTGACGATCGCCATGATGACCAGATCGGACGGGGAGAACGTGGCAGAACCGAGCCTCAGGTCACCAGCGGTGTCGAGTGGGAGCACATGGCTCGTCGGCCTCGCGTCGTCGCCGCCGGTGCCGTCGGTGCCGGCGTCGTCGACAGTGCGCATCCGGGCAAGTCTAGGGCGCTCCTGGCGTGACCAAGGACAGGACTGTCCGACTCGCGACGCCTGGCCGGCACGGTCCGCGCGGCATAACTTTCCTGGGCATGTAACGATCGTCAGGTGTTGCTCGCTGTCGAGGTAGTGGTTGTTGCTGCCATCGTCTTCGCCATCGCAGCCCTGTCGGTGGGCAAGTTCGACCGATTGGCCCCCGCTCCGCCGGATGCGGCCGACAGTCGACTGCCCTCGGTCACCGTATGTGCGGGTGACGTGGCCGGCGTCCGGTTCGAAATGGCCTTCCGGGGTTACCGGATGGCCGAGGTGGACGCGGTACTCGCACGGCTCGCCGACGAGCTCGCCTGGCGGGATGCCGAGCTTGCCAGGCGGGACGAGGAGATGGTCAGGCTTGCCTCCTTCGCGCATCTCGATCGTCCCTCCGAGGGGTATGCGGACGTCTACCCGCAGGGTTGGACCGGTTCCGCGGACAGTTCCGGTGTCGCCGGTGACGCCGGTGACGCCGGTGATACCCGGGACGTCCCGCGCGCCGCGGATGTGCCGATCGTCTCGGAGGCTCGCAACGGCTCCGGACCCGCCGGCGCGGGTCCGCGGACACCGCCACCTGTACCGCCGAGTTGAGTCCGGCTCTCCTGGGGGAGGTCGTCATGCCAGCCGTCGTGGACGTCGCTGGGAACCGCCGCAATGCCGCAACACTGGTCGTGTCCATCGACGTGGACGCAGACCCGCGGACCGTGTTCGCCGCAATGACCGACTGGGAGCGTCAGGGCCAGTGGATGCTGGCCACGACGGTCGTCCCGAGTCGTGAGGGTGGGGTCGGGGTCGGCGGTTGCATCATCGCCCGTACCGGAATCGGCCCGTTGTCGATCGTCGATCCGATGGAGATCGTCGAGTGGGAGCCGCCGTACCGCTGTCTGGTCCACCACACCGGCCGGGCGGTGCGTGGCAGTGGGGGGTTCGTGGTGCGGCCACTGCCCGCCGGGCGGTCGCGGGTTGTCTGGTCGGAAGATCTCGATCTTCCGTTGGGGCTGGCGGGGCGGATCGGGTTCGCCCTGTTGCGTCCTGTGCTCAGGGTCGGGTTGAAGGTGTCGCTGCGCCGCTTTGCCCGGCGGGCGGCGTCCGGATCAACGTCCGGATCAGCATCAACGTGACGTCCCGGTCGATACCCCGGAAGTGGGTGTTGATCCAGATCGTGTCCGTGTTGGCCGTCCAGAGGCACCTTTGGTGGTTTGCGGACCCGTTGACCTGCGTCTGTTGTGGCGTTGCGGGGTGACGCGTTTCGGTTCCGGGCCTGTTCTCCGGGATAATCGCGGGTAGTAGCAGGTCCGACGGCAGGAAGAGGTGCACCGATGGCGGCCATGAAGCCGCGGACGGGTGACGGTCCGCTCGAGGTCACCAAGGAGGGCCGCAGCATTATCATGCGAGTCCCGCTTGAAGGGGGTGGCCGTCTCGTGGTGGAGCTGTTGCCCGACGAGGCGAAGGACCTCGGGGACGCGCTGAAGTCAGCTGCCGGCTAGGTACGCGCAGCCAGCGTGTGCGACGTTCCTGTGGATGACGGCTGGGCTGGGTCCCACCCGCCGACCGTAAGGCTGTGGGCCGGTAAGCCGCTGGAGGCCGGCGTACCGGCCCTGGCCCTGCTGACCCGCCCTCCTGGGGAGGGTAGCGGCTCGGCCGTGGTGACCTCTGCCGGCCGTGAGGTCGGCGAGTCTCTCGGCCTCGACCTGGATCTGCTGCTCGCAGCGGAGCGAGCCAGCGGCAACCAGACGGAGGTGATCTCCGTTCCGTTGGGGCGCGCCGGCCCGCCGACGAGGTTGCTGCTGGTGGGATCGGGCCGGCGGGACGCTGCGGCGTGGCGCGCATCCGGCGCGGCGCTTGCCCGTCGCGCGGCGTCCGTGGGGCGGGTCGCCGTGCTCGCCGACCCCGACGCGTGGGTTGACCCCGCCTGCCTGCGCGCATTTGTCGAGGGTCTGGCGCTTGCGGCCTACCGGCAGCCGACCGGGCCCGAGCGCGCCGCCTCCCCGGTTGTCGGCATGGATGAGCCCGGCTCCGGGTCGGGCGCGCCTGACATCGGCAGGACCGGTGCCGACCGGACCTGCGATGACGGAGCTGGTGACGACGGACCGCCGAAGGTCCTGCGGGAAGTCACGATGATTGTTCCGGATTCCGATGATCCCGGATTGCGCGCTTCGCTCGCCGCCGCGGATGCGACCGCTCGGGCTGTCCATCTCGCCCGCGACCTGATCAATACGCCGAGTCTGGTGAAGTCGCCGGCGTGGTTCGCCGACCGTGCGGTCGAGCTCGCTCGGGTGGCGGGGCTCGGCGTACACGTACTGGGCCCGGAGGAACTCGCCGAGCAGGGTTTCGGTGGACTGACCGCGGTGGGCGAGGGTTCGGTCCGCCCGCCCCGGCTCGTGCGGCTGACCTATGAGGGCGCCTCGGCCGCGGGCTCCGACGAGGCCTCCTCCGACACGGCGGATCGCGGTATCCGGCACGTGGTGCTGGTGGGCAAGGGGATCACCTTCGACTCGGGTGGTCTGTCGCTGAAGCCGCCGACGTCCATGGCCGCCATGAAGACCGATATGGCCGGGGCGGCGGCCGTGCTCGCGGCGATGACCGCGCTGCCCGCGTTGGATGTGCCGGGCCGTGTCACGGGCCTGCTGTGCATCGCCGAGAACATGATCGGTGGGGCTGCGCTGCGGCCCGGGGACGTCATCACCTGCTGGGGCGGGACCACGGTTGAGGTACTCAACACCGATGCCGAGGGCCGGTTGGTGCTCGCCGACGGGATCGCGTATGCCGCCGCGACCCTCGCGCCGGACGCGATCGTCGACCTTGCGACCCTCACCGGTGCGATCACGGTCGCGTTGGGACGCCGGACGGCGGGGTTGTTCTCCTCCGACGACGCCCTCGCGGGGCAGCTCTCCGCGGCGGCGCAGGCGGCGGG
>NZ_CAKKTK010000010.1:0-84986 GCF_920656135.1 Frankia sp. Cppng1_Ct_nod
GGAGTTCGGCGGCCAGCGGCCCGCCAACTTCCTCGACATCGGCGGCGGCGCGTCCGCGCAGGTGATGGCGGATGGCCTGTCGATCATTCTTTCCGACCCCGCGGTCAAGAGCGTGTTCGTGAACATCTTCGGCGGGATCACCGCCTGCGACGCGGTCGCGAACGGTATCGTTCAGGCCGTCAAGATCGTTGGCGATGTCACCACGCCGCTGGTCGTGAGACTGGACGGCAACAACGCGGACGAGGGCCGGCGCATCCTCACCGAGGCGAACCTCGACGTGGTCAGGCCGGTGGACACCATGGACGGTGCGGCGAAGCTCGCCGCCCAGCTCGCCGCGGCCGCGGCCTGAGCGGACGGGAAGAGGCTTCCGACAATGGCAATCTGGCTGGACGAGACGTCCAAGATCCTGGTTCAGGGCATCACCGGTTCGGAGGGTCGCAAGCACACCGCCCGGATGCTGCGTGCGGGCTCGACGATCGTCGGCGGTACGAACCCCAAGAAGGCGGGCACCGAGGTCGAGGGCGTCCCGGTCTTCGCGACCGTGGCCGAGACGATCGAGCAGACCGGTGCGGACGTCTCCGTGGTGTACGTCCCGCCGGCGGGGACCAAGGCCGCCGTGATCGAGGCGATCGACGCCGGCATCCCGCTCGTCGTGGTCATCACCGAGGGCGTGCCGGTGCACGACACCACCGACTTCTGGGCGTATGCGAAGTCCAAGGGCAACACGACCCGGATCATCGGGCCGAACTGTCCGGGCATCATCAGCCCGGGCAAGTCGAACGCGGGCATCATCCCGGCCGACATCACTCCGCCCGGCCGCATCGGGCTGGTCAGCAAGAGTGGCACGCTGACCTACCAGATGATGTACGAGCTGCGTGACTTCGGTTTTTCCACCGGTGTCGGTATCGGTGGTGACCCTGTCATCGGCACCACCCACATCGATGCTCTGGACGCCTTCCAGGCGGACGACGACACCGATGCGATCGTGATGATCGGCGAGATCGGTGGTGACGCCGAGGAGCGTGCTGCCGCCTACATCGAGGCGCACATCACCAAGCCGGTCGTCGGTTATGTAGCAGGTTTCACCGCGCCTGAAGGCAAGACGATGGGGCATGCCGGGGCGATCGTGTCGGGCTCTTCCGGGACGGCGCTGGCCAAGAAGGAAGCCCTTGAGAAGGCGGGTGTGCGGGTCGGCAAGACCCCCTCGGAGACCGCCCGTCTCATGGCTGACATCATGCGCTCCTTCTGATCTGACCGTTCGTAACCGGGTGTGGCCCGCCGCTGGGGCGGCGGGCCACACCCGGTTTGCGTGTGCCCACCGGCGCGGTCGAAGCGTCCGCCATTGCATGATCATGACCTTGTGCCGTGAAACGGCTACCGTGGTGGGGATGGGACCGTCTGGTCATCACTGATCGTGTGAAGTGGGGTCACCTCGTGGCACGTGTCGCAGGCCGCGACATATCGAACAACGATCTCGGCGTTCTGGCTGCCGGTGTTGTTCTTTTTGTCGTATCTCTCTTCGACTGGTTCTCGATCTCCTATGGAGCGGCCAGCACGGGACAGAACGCGTGGGGCGTCGGTTTCTTCGCCTACGGTGGCGTCGAACTCGGATTGCTGGCGGCTGCCCTGGTGGCGGTACGGGTCTTCGCCCGAGTCCAGCTTCCGGCAGTGGGCGCCGACTGGGTCCTGATCATCGCGGCGATCGCGGGGCTCGGAACGCTCCTGATCCTGCTCAAGGTGGCCATCGGCATTCACGGCCTTGACCGTGCCGCGGGTCTGTGGCTCGGCTTCGTCGCGTCGCTCGTCATCACGGTGTTCGCGGTTCTCGCGGCCATGGCCGGCGGATACAACCTGCCGGGACGGGGCATCCGGAGTCGGCTGCCGCGCTCGGCTGCTCCTGGAACCCAGCCCGACTCCTATGGTCAGCCGCCGCAGGGCGGATACGGCCAGCAGCCGCAGTACGGTCAGCAGCCGCAGGGCGGATACGGCCAGCCGCCGCAGTACGGTCAGCAGCCGCCGCAGGGCGGATACGGCCAGCAGGGGCAGTACGGTCAGCCGCCGCAGGGCGGATACGGCCAGCAGGGGCAGCCCGGCCAGTAGACCCCGGACACAATCGTGAGCGATCGGTAGCGGTGCCCACCGCTTCCGGAGGTTTTTGTTTTTCGACCCGGGAACCGTATCCCGGCGTGTTGGACCTGGGATTGCGGCCGTTGCGTGCGAGCGTCGGACAATGGCCGATTCCGTCCTGCGCTCCCGATCGAGAGCGAGGGGTGTCCGGTCCCGCATCGCGTCGCTCCGGCCGGTCATCGGGGAGGCACTCACCGGCGTCCGAGTAGCCCGTGGGGACCTGCTGACGGCGGTCACTCCGCCGATCGCGGGCATTGCCCTCGCTGAGATCGTCGTTCTCCTGGTCTGGATATCGGACGGGCAGGTGGACGGCGGCGCCTCCACGGCCCTGAGGGTGGGCGCCGATCTGTGGCTGATGGCCCATGGCACAGGTTTCGGCACACCTCAAGGGGAGCTCGCCATGGTGCCGTTCGGGATGGCACTCATCCCGATCGCGCTGACCGCACTGACGGGTCACCGGCTCGCGTCCACGCATTCACCACATCGAGAACGTCGCGTGTGGCGCAGCAGCATGACCGGTGCCCGGCGTCGTCTCGGACGGCCCGCCCAGGTGGGCCGGCGCCAGGCCGAGCACCTGTCCGCGCGGACCCGTGGCGGTACGAGACGCCACAGGCCGGATGGCGGCCGTGGTACCGCTGGATGGCCTGGCGCACGCGCCGGGCGGGACGTGGCCATGGTGGTCGTCCCCTATGTGGTCGTCGCCATGCTGGTAGCTGTCATGACGGATGATCCCGCGGCCCGTCCGTCGATTCCGTCCGCGATGTTGGGCACGAGCGTGGTGAGCCTGATCGGTGCCTGGGCCGGCGTCCTCGTGGCCACCCGCGACGAATGGTGGCGGGACCTGACCGAGATGGTGCCCACGGCGGTGCGGACGACGCTCGCCGCGGCAGCCGCTGGTACCGCCGTTCTCATCGCGGCGGGGTCCCTGGTCACAGCAGTGGTTCTCGCGACGCATATTCCGGAGATCGCCGAGGGTGCCGACCGACTCACGACTGCTCCTGTCGGTGGATTCGGTCTGTTCCTCGTCCAGCTGGTCGTACTACCCAACGTGATCGTGTGGGCGGCTGCTTTTACCTTGGGACCCGGCTTCGCTACGGGTGTGCACGGCGTCGTCCGGCCGTCCGATGTGCACGTCGCGGACCTGCCAGGGCTGCCGATGTTCGCCGGGCTGCCGACGGACGGGATACCGGCGCCGCTCTGGCTCGCGTTCGCGCTGGCGCCGGTCACAGCCGGCTGGGTCATGGCGCGTCTGGTCCGGCGGGACGTGCAGGAGCGGCCCGCCCGGATATGTCTGCTGCGGGTGGGACCGGCGTCGCTGTTGTGTGGAACGGTCATGGCGATGATCGCCGCGGCATCCGGCGGGTCGCTCGGTTCCGGCGAGTTGGCGTCGTTCGGCCCGTCGGGACTTCGGGTCGGCCTTGCCGCAACGGTGGAGGTGGGGCTGGTCGCGATGGTGGCGACGGGGCTGGCGGCTCGTGGCCGTCGAACGGCCGGGCATCGGGCCCGTGGCTATGACGCCCGACCTCCGGAGCCGCCCGAACCTGTGACCGAATCCTCGAAACGTATCTGGCAGGTGCTTGGATCCTGGCTGGGGTCCTTGCGGCAGTCGTGAGACTGGTGCATGTCATCGCGGTATCGCTCGTAGAAGGTCCAGGTGCTGCCGATGAGCAGCAGGGTGATGAGCACCGACAGCACGCCCAGCACAAGCCCGGTTGTCGCGAGACCGCCGTTGGTGGCCTGCATCCTGCGGGCCCGGGAACGGCCCAGAATGCCGAAGAGCACTGCGGCGATTCCAGCCAGACCGCCGATGCCGATCCAGCATGTGGCAACACCCAGCAGGCCGAGGGCGAGGGCCGTCCGCCCGAAGCCGTTACGCGGAGTGTCCGGCGTGCTGCTGTTGATGTTCCGACCCCTGTCGGGGACGGTGCCCCGGGGCGGGTTCCCTGGTGTCGCCATGGTGTCCCTCCGGGTTCTTCGGGGCCTCCGGTGGCGCAACCGGCCGGCCGGGAGTGATCAGGATATCGGCGGATGGGGAGAAGGAGCCCGCGTCTGACGCGTATATGTGCAGTATCCGATTGAGGAAGGCCGAGGAAGTCCCAGAGTTCAAGATCTTTAGGTCAGAAATGTCCGACCTGCCCGCTAACGTCTGATCGTTGAATCGACTACGGGGAGGTCGTCATGGTTGTCAGCTTCGCGGGGCTGCGGGCGGAGTCGGGTCGCCTGCGGGCGCTGGGCTGGTCCTACCGACGTATCGCCCTGGAATGGCAGCGCCGATACCGGCTGAACGCGCGGGTCGCCTTCCGGCTCGCCCACGGCTGGACGCAGGAGGAGGCGGCTCGGCGCTGGAACGTGCGCTGGTCCGCGGACGGAGCCAAGACCGGGAAGTCCTTCTCGTACTGGGAGGTCTGGCCCGCCGCGGGCGGTCGGGCGCCATCGACCCGGACGTTGCAGCGGCTCGCCGAGCTGTACCTGTGCCGCCCCGGTGACCTGTTGGACGGGGAGGATTTCGGCCGTCTTGACACGGGCCGCGACGATGTTTCGGACACGGGCGACCGGATACCCGGGCGCGCGGCCGAGCCGGGGCGACTCGTGAACGGTGGCGACACGGCCACGACCGTGCGTGATGTCCCCTGCGGGTGTGCGGTATGCGGCGATGACGACATGGACATGGACATGGACGCTGAGGGCGACGGCAGCGGAGATTATGATCTTCGCCGGGACGATCCGCAGCGGGATATGGAGTTGGCGATGCGGCGGCTCTCGGTCGCGCTGGCCACGCGGCCGGTCGGCGCGAGGTTCCGGGCCTGAGCAGGAGCTTCACCATGGGCAAAGTGGATGCGCGCGGACCGCCCGACGTAAGTACAGTCGGAACGGTCATCGTCCGACGGCGAGTTGCCGCCTATCTGTCGTACCGGGGGGTCACGTGCCCGCACGCCTGGTTGTTCTCGCCTCCGGGGTGGGCACCACCTTGCAGGCTGTGTTGGACGCCTGCGAAGACCCGTCCTTCGGTGCACGTGTCGTAGCGGTCGGGACGGACCGGCTGGGCACCGGTGCCCAGCAACGGGCGCTGGCAGCCGGCATCCCATCGTTCACCGTTCGTCTTGAGGACACCCCGGACCGTGATGCCTTCAACGAGGCCACCGCGGCGGCGGTCGCCGTTCACAGCCCGGACCTGCTGGTCCTCGCCGGATACATGAAGATCCTGGGAAAGCAGGTCGTCGGGCGCTTCCGTACGGTGAACACCCACCCGTCGTTGCTGCCGGCGTTCCCCGGCGCGCATGCCATCCCTGACGCGCTTGCGCACGGTGTGAAGGTCAGTGGGGTAACGGTCCACTGGGTCGACGAGGGTGTCGACACCGGGCCGATCCTTGCGCAGGCAGTGGTCGCGGTGGAAGCGTCCGACACGGAGGAAACTCTGCGTACGCGCATCCAGGAGATCGAGCGCGTCCTGTACGTGGAGACGATCGGCCGGATCGTCCGGTCGGAGGAGGACACATGACGTCCGCAGAGGTCCCGCAGACGTCCTCGGCCGGTGCGCCGGTCGCGGGGTCGCGCACCGAGCCGAACACCGGCCCGAACAGCGAGCCGAACACCGAGCCGAACACCGGCCCGGGCACGCTCGGCAGCGGTGAGCTGGTCGCGACGGGTCGGCGTCCCATCCGGCGGGCGTTGGTCAGCGTCTACGACAAGGTCGGCCTCGACGAGCTCGCGGCCGTGTTCGCCGACGCCGGGGTGGAGGTCGTCTCGACCGGATCGACCGCGCAGGTGCTCGCCCGGCACGGCCTTGCGGTCACTCCGATCAGTACCCTGACCGGTTTCCCCGAGGTTCTCGGCGGTCGGGTGAAGACGCTGCATCCACGTGTTCACGCCGGTCTGCTCGCCGACCTGCGTAACGTCGAGCATGCCGAGGCGCTTGCGGAACTCGATATCGAACCGTTCGATCTGGTCGTGTCGAATCTTTATCCCTTCCGCGAGACGGTGGCGGGTGGCGCGTCTGAGGACGAAGCCGTCGAGCAGATCGACATCGGCGGTCCGGCGATGATCCGCGCCGCCGCGAAGAACCATCCGACCGTGGCTGTTGTCGTCTCGCCGGCTGACTACCCGACGCTGGTCAGCGCGATTCGGGCCGGCGGTTTCGACCTTGTACAGCGCCGTCGGCTTGCCGCGCGCGCATTCGCGCACACCGCCGCGTACGACGCGGCGGTCGCCTCGTGGTTCGCGAGCGTCGCGGCGCCTGACGAGATCGCCCGTGAGTCGGGGTGGCCGGACACGGTCGCGGCGGTGTGGCAGCGGGCGGAGGTTCTGCGTTACGGCGAGAACCCCCACCAGCGGGCCGCGCTCTACGTCGCGGAGGAGGGCGGCCAGGGGCTTGCCAGCGCCCGGCAGGTGCACGGCAAACCGATGTCCTTCAACAACTTCACGGACGCGGAGGCCGCCCGCCGTGCCGTGGGTGACTTCGACGAACCGTGCGTGGCCATTGTCAAGCATGCGAACCCCTGTGGGCTGGCGGTCGGCGGTGATATCGCCGAGGCACACCGCAAAGCTCACGCCTGCGATCCCGTGTCGGCCTTCGGCGGGGTCATCGCGACGAACCGGTTCGTCAGCGTCGCCCTGGCCGAGCAGATCGCGGAGATCTTCACCGAGGTCGTGGTGGCACCCGGCTACTCCGACGGTGCTGCGGAGGTTCTGTCGCGCAAGCCCTCGATCCGGCTGCTGGAATGCCCGCTGCCGCCGAATCCGCAGGGTGTGGAGATGCGTCAGATCTCCGGCGGCCTGCTGTTGCAGTCCCGGGACGCGTTGGACGCGGCCGGTGACGACCCGTCGGGCTGGACGCTGGAAGCCGGTGCGCCGGCCGACGAGACGACCCTCGCCGACCTTGCCTTCGCCTGGAAAGCCGCCCGTTCGGTCAAGTCGAACGCGATTCTGATCGCCGTGGACGGCGCGACGGTGGGCGTCGGCATGGGGCAGGTGAACCGGGTGGACGCCGCGATGCTGGCGGTGACGCGCGGGGGTGACCGGGTGAAGGGAGCCGTAGCCGCCAGCGACGCCTTCTTCCCCTTCCCGGACGGGCTTCAGATACTCCTTGACGCGGGTGTCCGGGCGGTCGTCGAACCGGGTGGATCCGTACGTGACGAGCAGGTTGTCGCCGCCGCGCGGGAGGCGGGTATCACGCTCTACTTCACCGGCGTCCGGCATTTCGCGCACTGACAGTATTTCCCGTACCGGCCGTATTGCCCGGGTGGGGGCCTGTTCGAAACCCGTCGTTCACGTCGGGAGCCCGTAGGTCGCTCACCGAAAACGGCGCCCGAATCCTCCGAAACCCGCCCACACCACGGTAATCGGCGTAACTGGATCGGGATGTTTCTGTTCGTCGGTGCCGTCCGGACGGTCTGGCCGTTGCCGGACGGCACCAGCACTTCACGAGATGGAGGTGGACTCCGCCGCTGCCGCGCCGCGCCGCGCGCTTGCGGTGGTGCCGTTCGATGCCGCCGCGGGGACGGTACCCCCGGGCGTATCACCGTTGGGCACGTAACGTTGAGCGACCCAGTCCAGAGCCTCACGCCAACTCGCGCCGTACAGGACCGAGATCCTGTCCGCCGTCTGCCGTGCGAGAGCCTGGACGAACACCCGGTCGTCACTGTCCAGATGTCGGGCATCTCCGAAGGTCTCCCAAGCCCGGAACATCAATTCCTGCAGCTTCTTGCTGTGTGGCGTTTCGTCTGCCACGGCCTACTCCCTCCCACTCCGAGGACTGCGGCGGAATTCTGCCGCAGTCGCACACGACGCATGCACTCGGGGGGGTCCGCACGGTTGTGAACCTGGTGAGGTGATCGCGGCGTTGAGGCCATCTCGTGGGGTTTGTACGGTGCGAGCGGGCCGTTTCCGCGCCTGACAACCAAATCCTTCCCGATGGCGTCGCACCTGGTCAGGAGGGCTTTTCGGGCCTGTCGCGTGTTCTGTGGAAGATCGATTCAGGGGGTCGTGCGGGTTTTCGTTCCGGTGGCAGCCGCAGCCTCAGCGCCCGTGACCTACCAGACGTGTGCCGCGACAACCGGTTGGACCAACGCTCGCGGGCCGGACAGGGCCGGACAGGGCCGGACAGGGCCGGACAGGGCCGGACAGGGCCTGGCATCCGGGCCGCTGCGCGGGCGCCGTGAGAAAGGGACGGCCCTCGGCCTGGACGACGATCATTGTGGATCTCTGCGATTTTCGGCCTAGACTGCGTGCGTGGCCGGGGTGAACGGGTGGGAGGATGCCGAGCATCCGACGGCGGACCGGGCGGAGGTCCGCCATGCAGCCGTGAGCCCACATCGCCGATCCTCGACCAGAAGACAATCATGGTGGGCGCGGGAACCGGTCTTCACGGCGGTGCTTGGCGCGGTTCTGGTCGCTGTCGTGGTCGTGTCCCAGAGCCACTGGCGTCGGGGTCTGCTCGGGCTCGGGGCGGCTCTGTTCGTCGGCGCTGTCCTCCGGCTCCTCCTGCCGACCTCGCGCGTCGGGCTTCTCGCCGTGCGTGGCAGGGTGTTCGATGTCACCGCACTCGCCGTTCTCGGCATTTCGATCATCGCGGTGACGTTGGCGGTACCGGCTCCGGGCTCTTAGGCCCCGTCCGTCCGGGCCGGAATGGCTGGTGGGTGAGGGCGGTACTGCTGTGTGTGCTGAGTGCCTGATCACACGTACCGGGTCGACGGCCACTCACCTACGAGACGGTCGCGGTAGCCTCCCGATATCCAGACATCGTGTTCCGACGAGCGGGGTGAACAGCGCATATGGCGACGCATCGCGTTACCCTGATCCCCGGTGACGGTACTGGACCTGAGCTCACCGAGGCGCCCCGCCGGGTGCTCGAGGCGGCCGTCGCAACCGTCGGTTCCGGTTTCGACCGGGACGTGCAGGAAGCCGGCGTGGACGTCGACGAAGGAATTCGCTGACGCCATTATCGAGAAGTTGAGGAGCTGACAGCCGATGGCCGGGAAAGTGACTGTTGTCGGAGCCGGTTTCTACGGTTCCACAACCGCACAGCGCCTCGCCGAGTACGACATTTTCGATACTGTCGTTCTGACCGACATCGTCGAGGGTAAACCACAGGGTATCGCCCTCGACCTGAATCAGTCGCGTCCGGTCGAGAATTTTGAGACCACAGTGATCGGGACGAATGACTACGGCGACACCGAGGGTTCGGATGTCGTGGTCATCACCGCCGGTCTGCCCCGTAAGCCCGGCATGAGCAGGATGGACCTCATCGAGGTCAACGCGAAGATTGTCCGGCAGGTTTCGGAGAACATCGCCAAGTCCTCGCCCGATGCCGTCGTCGTCGTGGTTTCCAATCCACTGGACGAGATGACCGCACTCGCCGCGAACGTGCTTGGTTTTCCGCGTAACCGGGTCATCGGCCAGGCCGGGATGCTCGACACCGCCCGCTTCACCAACTTCGTCGCGGTGGAGCTGGACGTGCCGGTGAAGTCGGTGAAGACCCTGACTCTGGGCTCACACGGCGACACCATGGTTCCGGTGCCCTCGCAGTGCACGGTGGACGGCAAACCGCTTGCGGAGCTGCTGCCCGCCAACAAGATCGAGGAACTGGTCACGCGGACCCGTAACGGTGGTGCCGAGGTGGTCGCGCTGCTCAAGACCGGGTCGGCGTACTATGCGCCGTCCGCCGCCGCCGCCCGCATGGTGAAGGCGGTGGCGGAGGACTCCGGCGTGGTGATGCCGGTATGCGCCTGGGTGAACGGTGAGTTCGGTATCTCCGGTGTCTATCTCGGTGTGCCCGCGCAGATCGGCCGCGAGGGCGTGCAGAAGGTCGTCGAGATCGACCTGTCCGCCGACGAGAAGGCGGCGCTCGCCACCGCGGCCCAGGCTGTCCGGGCCAAGCAGGCCGACGTGGCGAGTCTGTAGCAACACTTCTTGCTGCAACACCTCCAGCAGGACCAGGAAATTCAGCAGGACCAGAAAAAGGGCCGGGCCGGCGGGTTTCTACCGCCGGCCGGCGACCAGCCTGCGCGCGGCGAGGCGGGCCAGTGACCCGGTGGGGATCGTCCCGCGTCCCAGGCCGATCTCCAGCAGGTTGTCGTACAACTCGGTCCTGTGGCGGGCCGCGCGGACGGCTGAGTCCATGAGGGTTCGGCGGCGGCCCGCAAGCCCCGCCAACAGTGCGGTGTGCCGCAGATGCCGGCCGAGTTCCCGTTCGAGGGCGTCCCGGTAGGCCGCGCCCGCCCGTGCGGGCAGGGCGGTGACCGCGGCCTCGCCGGCCAGCGAGCCGGACAGCAGGGCGTAGTAGATGCCCTCCCCGGTCAGCGGGTTGATCAACGATGCGGCGTCACCGGCGAGCAGGACCGGACCATCCGGCTGGCGGGGCCGCCAGGTGGACAGGGGCAGGTGGTGGGCGCGCAGCGTCCCCGGATGCGCGGGCTGGTCCGGCAGCATCCGGGCGAGGGTGGCGTGCAGCACGGTCCGCCCGCCCGCGCCGCCGTACAGTGCGGTCAGCTTCGACCGGAGCATCCCGTAGCCGATGTTGGCCCGGCCGTCCCCGATCGGGAACGACCACGCGTAGGCCGGCCAGCCCTCGTCGGTCATGTCGATGAGCTGTTCCGGTGGGCGGTCGGCGCGCGGTGCGTCGGCGTACCCACGGACGGCGATCGCGAGTGCCCCCGGCGGGTTCGGCCCGATGCCGAGAGCCCGCCGTGTGGTCGAGTTCGCCCCGTCCGCACCGACCACCACCCGCGCTCGCAGGTCCCCGTTGACGACCACCGCCTCGCCCGGGTGGCCGCCTCCCAGCACGGACCTGACCCGCGCCCGGAGCAGCAGGGCCCCTCGCGCGCGGGCGGCAGCGACCAGCCGTGCGTCGAAGACCTTGCGGGGGACCACATGGTTCGCCCGCGGGCAGGGGGTGGCCACCTCCGCGCCGCCGGGGGTGCGGAGCCGCATCCGGTCCACTGGCGCGTATCCGGCGACCGCGTCCGGTACGCCAAGGGCACGCAGGACGTCCAGGCCGTGCGGGGCGATGCCGTCGCCGCACGCCTTGTCGCGGGGGAAGTCGGCGGCGTCCAGGAGCACGACCGAGGCGTCCGGGCGAAGTTGCAGGGCGCGCAGCGCGGCGGCGCAGCCCGCCGGTCCGGCTCCGACGATGAGCAGGTCCACGACCTCGGTCGGTCCGGCCGAGGTCGGCGGGGCGGGCATGACGGACATGGTCACGGTGTCGGGAGGTGTCGGTGTTCCCACATCCGCCCAGTCTCCCAGTGGGTCGAACGCACGCTCGGCCGGGCGGGTTCGTACAGTTCGGTAGGTGGATGCCCTCACCCAGGTCGATACCTGGCCAGTCGAGCACGCAGCCGTGGCCGTACTGGTCCGCGACGTCTCCGGCAGCGTGGAGGCGCGGGGTTCGGTCGGTGCCGCGGACCGGTCGTTCGGGTTGGCGTCGGTGTCGAAGCTGCTGTCCGCCTATGCGGTCCTGATCGCAGTGGAGGAGGGGGTCTTCGGCCTCGACGATCCAGCCGGTCCGCCGGGTTCGACCGTTGCCCACCTGCTTGCCCACACCTCGGGTCTGGGCTTCTCCAGCACCCGGATACTGACCAGGCCCGGGGCGCGCCGGGTGTACTCCAACACCGGTTTCGACGTTCTCGGTGAGACGGTGGAGAAGGCGTCCGGGATCGCATTCGGCGACTACCTCGCCGAGGCCGTGTTCGGCCCGTTGGGAATGACCGGGTCCGAACTGCGGGGTTCGCCGGCCCATGCGGTGTCCTCGACGTTGTCCGACCTGACCTGCTTTGCCGGTGAGCTGCTGGCCCCGCGGCTGCTCGCCCCGTCGACCTTCGCGGCTGCGACGTCGGTGGCGTTTCCCGGTGCTGCCGGCATCCTGCCCGGATTCGGGGTGCAGGACCCGAACGACTGGGGACTCGGTTTTGAGATCCGTGGCGGGAAGCAGCCGCACTGGACGGGGACGGCCAACTCTCCTGCAACTTTCGGGCATTTCGGGCGAAGCGGTACGTTTCTATGGGTTGATCCTGCGGTGGGTGCCGCCTGTGTGGGCCTGACCGACCGCGAGTTCGGTGCCTGGGCTGCGGATGCCTGGCCGAGATTGTCCGACGACGTGGTGGCGGGTCTTCGTGTCCGAGCCGCCTAGCGCGACCGTCAGGACGACCGTGGATTTGTGACGGACGGCTGTCAGGCCTGCGGCTCGGCCGGTCGGGCATCGGATCCGGCGTAGCGGGCACCGCGCAGGACGAACCCGGCCATCTCCTCGATGACGTGTTGCCTGCTCGGGCGCTGCCGGCCGGCGGGATACAGGACCTCGTCCAACACGGTCGCCCCGTAGACGAGCGACACGGTGAACCTGACGGCCAGCGCGACGTCGGCGATCTGGGTGCCTTGGACGGCCAGTTCCGTTTTGATCTCCCGTTCGAGGTCGTCGAGGGCCTCCTGGAGAAACGCATGGGCGCGTACGCGCAGTTCGTTCGAACCGCTGCTCGGGCCACCAGGCAACGTCAGGAGCAGTTTGTGGTTGTTCAGCAGCAAGGTGTAGAGACCCCCGACGAAGTCCAGGGTGTCCTGCTCGGGACTGCCGATGCCGTGGCCACGCTCGGACCAGTGCCGTACGTAGTCGGCGATGAAGTCGTAGAAGGGCCGGTAAGCGGCTTCGACGAACAGGTTCGCCTTGGTGGTGAAGTGCCGGAAGACCAGGGCCTGGGTCACGCCTGCACGGCCGGCGATCTCCCGGGTGCTGACCTGTTCGTAGCCACGCTCGTCGAAGAGATCCCGAGCGGCCCGTAGAACCAGCGAGCGCACGGTTGCCGAGCTGCGTCGGGACTGGGGTTTCGAGGGTGGCGCCTCCACCCGCTCATGATGGCCCGACGGTACCCGTCCGGCGGCGTCGGCCTCCATTCGTCCACTTTAGATAGCAGTGATACCTTGACACCCACCTTTCGCCCGTCCACTGTGAATTTCGCAACACTACTGGCGGCCTGAGGAGTCGTTGGACGATGAGGGATCCTCTGGAGTCCGGCCGACGACAGCACCGAGGAGATGCCCACGGCCCTGGAAAGCAGGCACACGAGACGGTGCGGCAGCGTGTCCCGAACGCGGGATCTCGCTGTCAAATGATCGAATTCGCCTTCCATTTCCACGAGATTGCTTTCCGTGATACCAGGAGGACTACAGGATGAGGCTTGAGGGCAAGGTCGTCGTCATCACCGGCGCTGGGTCGGGACTGGGGCGTGAGAGCGCGCTGCTGTTCTCCCGAGAGGGTGCGAGCGTCGTCGTCACCGACATCATCGAACGGCGGGCGAAGGACGTCGCGGACCTGATCGGCGAGCGGGGTGGCCGGGCAGTGGCCTTAAAGGTCGACGTCACAGTGGAAAGTGACGTGGCCGAGGCCGTCGCCGCAGCGGTCCGGCAATTCGGTCGCCTCGACGTGATGTACGCGAACGCCGGGGTCACAGTGCCCGGTCAGGGCACCGTGGCGCTCGAGGACACCACGGAGGAGAGCTGGACGCATGTCCACGACACGAACCTCAAGGGCGTTTTCTTCTCCATCAAGCATGCCGCCCGGGTGATGAAGGACCAGGGCGGTGGGACGATCGTGGTCACGTCTTCCGCTTCGTCGCTGGCCGCCTACCCGAGCTTCACGATCTACACCGCGAGCAAGGGCGGGGTGAACGCGCTCGTCCGGGGCGCCGCGTTTGACCTGGGCAAATATGGCATCCGGGTCAATGCGATCTGCCCGACGCACGGTATGTCCGTCAACTTCGGCCTTCCGGCGGACGCCGAGGTGGTCGGCAGGTCCTACGAGGAGGTATCGGGCCCATGGGATCCGACCTATGCCCCGATGCCGTTGAAGCTGCGTCGCCCACCGAACCTGCTCGACAACGCATACGCCGCTCTCTTTCTCGCCTCCGACGAGTCCGCCTACATGTCCGGAGTCTGCTTCCCGACCACGGATGGCGGCACTCTGGGACGCGTCGCGATCCAGTTCCCCGAAGGTTGGGAACTGGCTCAGCAGGCTGCCTTCGCGGGCGATAATGAAAATCCCTGAGCGGAGCAGCAGTCCGCGGAGCAGCGGCCCGGGGGTCTCGTCCTGATCGTTCGGGGCGGGACCCCCACCCCGTTGGATGCGGCTCGGTGGCCTGTGAGGTACGACGGCAGGGGTGACCGTGAGGTCAGGAGTGGGTAGTAAGGATCGGTGACCAAATCGATCAATGCGATGCGTTCTGGTGCACGGACAGCCTCCGGTGCGGTCGGTGCCATGCGCCGTCGCCGACCCTTCGTCGACCATTTTATGCGCGCCTACCGTCGGTACACCGATGATGGTGGTGACCGTCTCGCGGCTGCCGCGACCTATTTTGCCTTTCTTTCGTTCTTTCCGCTGATCGCTCTGGCCTTCTCGATCACGGGATTCGTGGTCGACGCCTATCCGGACGTCCAGCAGGAACTGACCAAGCAGATCAACAACTATCTGCCGGGTCTGGCGGACAAACTGGATGTCGCCAGTATCGGCAACGCGAAGGTCGGTGTCGGTCTGATCGGTCTGATCGGTCTGCTGTTTGCCGGGTTGGCATGGATCGATGCGCTGCGGGAAGCGATCCGGATCGTGTGGCATCACAGCGTGGACGTCGGAAATGTCGTGAAACGCCGCATGAAGGACATCGGTGTCCTCGCCGGGCTCGGCCTGACGGTGTTCGCGTCCATCGCGGTGACCAGTCTCGCGACGTCGGTTTCGGGCGCGTTTCTCAAATGGATCGGGCTGGCCGACAGCGTTCTCGCGGCTGCCGTGACAGCGTTGCTCGCACTCGTTGTCGCGCTGGCCCTGGACGTCGCGCTCTTTCTCTGCCTGTTTCTCTGGCTGCCTCGAATCACCGAAGTGCACCGAGTGGCGAAGGGGGCATTGTTGGGTGCGGTCGGGGTGGAGATTCTCAAGGTTGTCGGGACCTGGCTGATCGGCATGACGACCCGTAACCCCGTTTACGGGACGTTCGCGGTGATGGTCGGCCTGCTGATCTGGATCAACATTGTGATGCGCTGGACATTGTTTGTGGCGGCATGGACGGTGACCGCTCCTTACTCGTCCGATGTCGCGCCATCCGGCACCGCGATGGATGTCGGCACCGCGATGGATGTCGGCACCGCGATGGATGTCGGCACCGCGATGGAACCCACCGGCGGCACCGTGCCCGATACCGGCAGGTCGGAAACGCCGGATGCTGTCTGCGGAACGTGTGCGGGACCTGCGGGATCTCCGGCCACAGCGGTGTCTCGGCGGTCCACCGAGGTTCCGTCGTCGCCGGTTCGATGAACAACGAGTCGGATGCGGCTGGCACCTTCCCGCGAGGACGGCGGCGGTGTCCTGACGACGGGGCGAGCGGCCATGCCCGGCAGCGCGCTAATGCCGGGGAACAACCGTCGCCGTATCAGGCGACGACGTAGAGTAATAATTCCAACCATGAGTGTGAACACGATCGCGGCCCAGGTAGCCGGTCCGATGTCGTGGTTGAGTGCGTGTCGCTGATGGTGCTGGTCATCCTGACCGGCCGCGCCCCCGCCGGCGGCAACCTGCTGCGGGCCGCCGGCGGGTATTGCGCCCGGGGCCGGAGTGGTCCGGGGCGCTTTGCGATCCTCCGTCACGAGGTATCCGACGGGGGTCGCCGAGTCCACATTGGCAAATCCCCAGTCAAGCAGTGCGCGGGCATCCTGGGCGTACACCGGAACGTCATGCATGAGCGTGACGATGAGGGTGTGACTGCCACGCCGAACCGCTCCGATGTATGTAGCGCCGGCGGAGGTGGTGAACCCGTTCTTGACGCCGATCGTTCCCGGATAGGAACCGAGCAGCTCATTGTGGTTCTGGATCTCGAAGGATGTCCCGCCGAGGCCCCGGACGGCCGCTCGGGGGACGGCAAGGAAGCCACGGATGACGGGGCTGGCCAGCGCGGCCCTACCCAACAGGGCAAGATCATATGCGGAGGTTGTCTGACCTGGAGCGTCCAGGCCGCTGGGATCCCCGGCCCACGTGTCGCGTGCCTTCAGGTCCGCTGCCGTCCGGTTCATCAGCGCGATCGTGGCATCGGTGCCGCCTGCGGCTTCGGCGAGCGTCATGGCGGCGTCGTTGCCGCTGGCGATGAGCATGGCTGTGGCCAGCTCCGCGGCGGTGTAGGCCATGCCGGGGACGAGCCCCACCCGAGTTCCGTCAACCGACGCTGCCGCGTTGCTGACCGTTATCTCCTGGGTGGGTGACAGGTGCGGCAGCACGGCGAGGGCAGTGAGAATTTTCAGTGTGCTGGCCGGTAGATAATGACCATGCGGGTCACGGGCCGCGAGCACCGCACCGGTGTCCGCGTCAGCGACGACCCAGCTGGATGCGGTGATGTCCGGAGGAAGTGGGGTGGCCCGCGAGTCCACCACGACATCGCTGCTGGCCAGCTCCGGCCCTCCGACTGAATTCGGTGGCGAGGACGTGGTCGGGTCCGTCGTGGCCGAGGTGGGAGTGGCCGAGGTGGGAGTGGTTGGGGTGGGAGTGGTTGGGGTGGGAGTGGTTGGGGTGGGGGCGGCTACCGCCGCGGTCGAGACGGCGACGGTCAGCCAGATCGTCAGGGAGATGACCAGCATCGCGGCCGGACGGTCCGCAGGTGCTGAGGGGAAGTGTCGGCGAGTCCGAGGCACCTAGCGAACGTTACTGTCGGTTACTCATTATGGGGAGTAGGTTACTCGCTGTGTCGCGATGGGGTCACGGGGGGCCGTCCCCGCAGCCCAGGAGGCAGGCACGATCAGCCTGGCGGGAAGACCCCCCGGAGATGGGACGACGGTCGCATCAGCCTCGGACCGGACCAACTGTCCAGACGTTGGGATGAGCGCCTCGCGTAGCAGGGACTCGATGTCGGCTTTGAGCGACTCGAGCTGGTGGGCCATTTCACTGCGGACGTAGGTGCGGGTGGCTGCGTCCCCCTGCGCAAGCCGCAGCGCGGCCACCTCGCGGGCGAGGAACTCGGTGTCCTCCTTCATGCGTGTGGCCCCGGCCCTGTCTTCGGCGAGAGCGGCGCGGTCACGGTCGTCCTGGCGGTTCTGCGCCAGCAGGATCAGCGGAGCGGCATAGGCGGCCTGGGTGGAAAAGGCCAGATTGAGCAGGATGAACGGGTAGGGGTCCCAGCGCAGGATCGGTAGTGCGATGTTGAGCCCGATCCAGATGATGACGATCACCGTCTGGATTGCGAGGTACCGGGCGGTACCCAGAAAACGTGCCACGAGTTCGGCAACGCGGCTGAATGCCTCCCGGTCGAGCCCCGCTGGGAGCAGACTGGTCCGCCCGGACACCGGTACGTCGAGCCGTGATGCGGCGGAGCCGCGTGTGGTCATGACGCTCATGGAGGTTCCCGATCCGTACGCTGACGCCACGCCGCGGCGACGATGCGGGAGCGCACTTCGATGAGGGCACACCCGCGGTGAGGTGGCCCTGGCCGGAACGAACGCACGCGGACGGCCGCGCCTGCTGGGGCGCTGTCATGGTTGGATCAGCGGACGCGGATGCGGTCGTGGTAAACCACGACTGATTGCACGCAGTTGCGTGAGGCTACGCGGCGTCCACTGCCAGCAGGAAGCGGCCGTTACTAGAGCACCCGCCAGGACTCATAGCGGCCACCTCCTCGCGTTGGTCCTCCGGAGAGAGATCAGGCGTGTCCTGTCAAGGATAACCGAGCTTGATACTTCTGTTGCCGGCGGCCCCGATATGTGGTCCGGTCCATCCGACCACCGACCACCGACCATCCCTGATTCGCCTCGGGCAGCTGCGGGTCAGGAGGATGAGCCGTTGCCCGCGCAGGTCGTCGAGCCTGCGCCGCCGTCATCCGACGGGCGCGGTCGGGGGGTGGTGCCGTCCTCGCCATACCGGTGGGGCGCGGTCCGGCCGCCGGGGACGTTGTCAGGAGAGGTGCCGCTTCGGAGGGTGTCGGCGGGAAGGGTCTCGTTTCGAGGGACATCGTCGAGACCCTCGAGCTCGCTCAGGGCGATCGGCGTCCAACGGCGCTGGTCGCCGCAGGACGGTAGAGCCGCCCGGGCCGCCGCACCGTCCGGGGCGTCCCCGGAGCTCTTCTCCATACCAGGGCCAACGGGCTGTAACCCGGTGCCGATATCTGGATCTCTACCTGTCCCGGCCTCGGTTGTGACCGGTGTAACCCCGGCATCGGCCAGCATCGGCCATAGCGATGTCATCGCAGCGTCCGGATCGATCTCGAAGTCCGACTGGCGAATCCGCCAGAAGCGCCACCCGGCGCGGCGCAGCTCCCGCTCGCGGGCGAACTCGTGGGCGATCTGTTCAGGCGATGCGACGGTGTCGGCATCGCATTCGACCGCAAGGCGGGCCCGCCCGCCCGCCACCACCAGGTCGATACGCCGACCGTTCATCTCGACCTGCGGCCGTACCCGGTATCCACGGCCGCACAGGATCCGGAAGACGCGTTGCTCGAACAGGGTGTCGAACCGTGGGTGCGGGATGTCCGGGCGGACGTCGGTCAGCTCCGGCACGGGTAGGCCCGGCACGGGTAGGTCCGGACCGGGTAGGTCCGGACCGGTGTAGTCACCGGCGGTGGCCCGGACCTGGGAGCGTATGTAGCTGAGGTAGTTGTGGCGCAGGTCGGCCGGTTCCAGATCGTCCTCGGTGACCGAATGGAACAGCCACACCTGGTCGCGAGCCCGGGACGCGGCCACGTTGAACCGGCGCTGGTACTCCAACCGGGTCAGCGACGGCGTGGGGGTGTCAGGCGCGACGACCATCGACAGGAAGACCACATCTCGTTCGTCGCCCTGGAAGTCCGGCGGGGTCCCCACCCGCAGCCGGCGGCGTTGCTGCTCCGCCGGGGACATCCTGCTGATCAGCTTGCCGCGGATCAGTTCGGCCTGGGCGGTGCCCTGCAGTACGACGACCCCGAAGGACCTCCCGTCGTAGCGGGGGTCCTCGGCGCAGGCGAGCACCTGAGCCACCAGCGCGTCGGACTCCGCCGGGTTGCGCAACCCGGCGGCGACGCCGGAGGTGACCGCGCCCGGGACGTGCCGGGAGCGCAGGGGTGGCAGCCGGTCCGCGCCGAACTGGCGCAGCGGCACCAGCGGGGCGTCCCGGTAGAACATCGCCGACGACCATTCGATGATCTCCGGCATGCAGCGGAAGTGCTCACGTAACCGGATGACCTCGCCGAACCTGGTCCGCAGCAGCGTGAAGAGACTGGAACGCGGCGTGAACGCGACGCGCAGCCAGCCGGGGACGTCGGGCAGCAGCGTGTCGAGCCGGTTGAAGACCGGCTCCAGCTCGTCGAAGGTCGCACCGGTCGGAGTGCACTGCCGGTCGTCGCCGACCACGATCACCCGAGGGGCGAGCCACAGCAGAAACAGACTGTCGAGCCCCGCCTGGCTGCCCTCGTCGACGATCACCACGTCGAAGCAGTCCCGAACCGCCGGGATGGTCGAGAGAACCTCGCTGATCGGCATCACCCAGGCGGGAACGGCGGTCTGGGCGACACCCATCGCTTCCCGTGCCGCCTGCCGGTACCGCTCGGCGTAACGGCCGGTGAACTTTCCGCCCGCGGCGACGGCGTCGGCGTAGGCGCGAAGCGCCGCGGACTGTTCGGCGCCCATCCGGTCCAGGCAGTGCTTCCAGGCGAGTGCACCGGCGAGGTCGGCTGTCGCGGCGGCGACGGCGTCCTCGGCCGCGTCGAGCTCGGCGTCGGTGTCGGATTCACCGGATGCTGTTCGCGCGTCGGCCAGCCAGGTCGCCGCGCATGCCCATCCCCATGCCTCGGCAAAGCAACCGAGGCGGTGGTCCCAGTCCACCGGGCCGGTCGCCGTCGGACCGGGCCCGCCGGTCGGTTCCACGGCCACCTCATCAGCCAGGATCACGGCCAGTTCCGGGTGCGCGGCCCGGATGCGCTCCAGTAGCGCGCTGCACCGAAGCTCCACCTCCCGCTCCACGACCGCCGCATCCAGCGCGGCGCGGGCCGCCTCGTAGGCGTCGAGGTCGCAGTCGGCCAGCGCCTCCGCGAGCATGCCCAGTTCCGGCGGGCCGGCCTTCTCCCGAGCTGCCGTCGCATAGCGGCTGTGGATACGTCGCAGGTCCTCGGCGGCCGCGGCGGCGCGCCGGCGCAGCCGGACGACGTCGGTGACAGCGGCAAGCTCCCGGCAGGCCTGTGCGTCGGTGAGCGTCATGCCGGTGACGCTCCCCGATGACGTGACATCGAGGGCACGGTCCCGGGCGTCACGTACCCTGCCGACCGCGTCGAGGGCACCGGCCAGGTCGTGGAGGCGGGCCAGCCGTGTTTCAGGGGCGGTCGCAGGGTCCATGTCGATGTCGACGCCGACCAGCTTCCATGCCCGGCCGGCCGTTGCCAGGGCGACCTCGGCGGTCAGCCGGGCGAGTACCACATCGAGCAGTTCGGTTGTCCGTGGGGGGACGCCGTCGACCGACGTCCCGGTCAGCAGGAGTGCCGCGTCCCGTTGCGCCTTCGGCCGGAACACGCGGCGCAGACCACGGCCGGCCGCGAGGTGTTCCTGCAGCGCCCGGCCGCCGGCTCGCAGCGTGTCGGGGCAGGCGGGCCCCTGCTCGGTCAGGGTGGGCAGGACGACCTTGTGGAACCCGACCCGTTCGAGTGCGCCCGCGGCCTGCCCGACGGCCGGCGAGACCGACCTGACCTTGGTCCACAACACCGTGTCGTGGTCGGCGAGCACGTCGCCCAGGGCTTGGTCCACCCACGTCCACCGGACGCGGTGGCGAGCAACAATGTCAAGCGCGTCCACGAGCACGGCCGCTGCGTCATGTAAGGCGTCCACCTGCGCGGATGCCAGCCCGCCGAGTCGGTCCGCGAGGACGACCGCAGGCTCGGTGAGGGTGATCTCGCCCGCCCGGACCACCGCGGTGGCGGCGCCCTCGGCGGCCAGCAGTTCCCGGATGGTGTCGGTCGGCGTCACCGTGCCCGGATCGATGGTGGTCTGGCTGAGCCGTCCGGCCCGTCCGGGCGTCCGGGAACGCAGCGCGGCGAGCAGCTCGGCCGTCTCGGCGGCGTCCAGTGGTACGTACGGTGGTCCGCCGGTACCACCGGCTCTGCGGACGCCGACTCCGGGGACGGGTGTGGGGACCCATCCGTGGGATGCGCGCCCATCGCGCACCCGCCGGGCGATCTGGGCGGTGGTGCCCTCCCAACCGGACGGGACCTCGTCAGGGCCATGGCGGATACCTTCGGCGGCACGCCGCCGCCGCACCTGCTCACCGAGATCGGCCTCGCGCACGGCGGCGGCGTCCCGGCGGGCCCGAAGCTGCGCGATCCGGCGGTTGTGATCCTCGGCGTGGTAGGCGGCCTTCTCCGCCGCGAGCGCGCTGATGCTTGCCGCGAGCTCCGACGACCCGGTCTCGTTCACGTCGGTGAGCGAGACGCACAGCCGTTGCAGTGCCGGAGGCATCTTCTCCCGCAGTACCCGCAGCGCCTGTGCCTTCTGGCTGGTGACCAGCACCCGCTGCCCCTGGGCCAGCAGGGCGGACATCAGGTTGGCGATCGTGTGGGTCTTGCCGGTGCCGGGAGGTCCCTCCACGACCACCCCGTTGTCGTGCCGCAGGCGTTCCATCACACGTGCCTGCTCCGGATTGGCCGGCAGCGGGAACAGCGGGTCGGAGACGAGGCCGGTGCCGCTCGGCACCGGACCGGTGGCCAGCCATGCCAGTCGTTCGTCGGTCTCCAACGTCTCGACCAGCTGGACCAGCCCGAGCGGAGGACGGCCCGCGCCGCGCAGCGCGTCCAGCATCTGGTCGTAGTAGTTCAGCAGCGCCGCGCGTCCACGGGCCCGCAGCACCAGTGCCGGGGCGAAGGTCACCTGCGGGCGTGGGCCAGGTTGCGCCGTGGGCTGCCAGGACGGCGAGTAACCGTCGGTGGACACATCCACGGCAAGGGTCAGCCAGTCCCGCAGTACCCGCTCGTCGTCCAGGCCGAGGGGAACGGCACGGCGTCCGCGTAACCGCTCGTGCAGCGCGTTGGTCCGTTCGGGGCGGAAGGTGCGTACCCCGTCGAGCAGGTTCCCGTCCTCCAGCCGGGTCGCGGCCTCGGCAGGCAGGCGCAGCCGGATGGCGGATGTGGCCGCGTCCACCTCCACCAGCAGTTTCGTCGCGAGCAGGTGATGGCGAACGATCATGACAGGGCGATCGTGGTTGGAGGTGCCGGGTCCTCCTGAGGTGCCGGGCGCCGGGACCTGCCAGGACAGCAGACCGGTGCAGAGCACGAGTTCGAGCGCGTCGCCTTCCTGCGCGAGTCGCTGCACCACGCCGTGCAGGACGTTGTGCAGCGCCCGGCGCGCGGCGTCCGCCCGGGCCCGGACCGCCCAGATCCGCCAGGTGGGAAGCCACTGTTCATAGGCGGTCCGGACGTCGGGCGAGTCCACGAGTCGGACGGTTTCGGTGATCTGCGGGCGCAGGCCGTCCGGTCGGCGTTCGAGCCGTGGCAGCAGACGGATCTCGCGCAGCGGCGGGAACTCCTCGGGTGGCTCGCCCGGCTCGGGCATGACGACCCATCCAGCCAGCGTGTCGGGCAGGGCGGGCGGGGACGGGATGGTTGCCGCGGCAGGCGCTTCGAGTACCACCTCGTCTCCTCCGGCCTGTTCGAACAGGGACAGACCATCGGGGAGCTCGTCGAGCCACACCACGACCGGGTGGTCGTCGAGCGTGGTGATCCGGGGAGCCTGGCGCAGCGCGATCTCGCGCAGGAAACGGACGAGGCGATGGCACCGATCGGCCAGCACGGCGTGGCGCTGCTCTTCGTGATGTTGCAGCTCGTGACCTGCCGCTTGTTCGCTCATAGTCCTCTCCGGACGGCTGGTCCCTGTCGGACGGCGGCGTCCGCTTAACCGACGGTCAGGCCGGATGTGCACACCGACGGCCACGCCCTGTTGCAACGTGTCAATAATGACGCCTTCGGTGCGGGCGGAGTTGTACCGGGTAGCGCGACATCCGAAGGCGTAGGTGGAAACCGTTGCTATGACGACAGTTTCCACCTACAGCCGGTGGGGGTTCACCGACATCCGTAGGTAGGAACCGTCGCTATAGCAACTGAAACCACCTACGCATCAGGCCCGGCCCGGTCCATGCGAGCAGGACGGAGAGGGCGGTTGCGGAGAGGGGGATGGCGGTAGGACAACATACGCGTCTGTGAGCTCACGGTTTCTTGCCGACCTGCACATCCATTCCAAGTACTCACGGGCCTGCAGCCGCGACTGCGACCTGGAGCATCTCGCCTGGTGGGCGGCGCGCAAGGGGATCCGGGTGGTGGGCACCGGCGACTTCACCCACCCCGCCTGGACGCAGGAGATCGCGACCAAGCTCGTACCTGCCGAACCCGGTCTGTTCCGGCTGCGCCCGGACCTTGAGGCCGACGTCTTGCGGACGCTGCCCGCCTCCTGCCGGGTGGCGACCCGGTTCATGCTCTCCACGGAGATCTCGACGATCTACAAGCGGGGGGAGAAGACCCGCAAGGTCCACCACCTTCTCTACGCCCCGGACACCGACGCCGCTGGGCGCATCACCGCGAGCCTTGCGAAGATCGGTAATCTCGCCGCGGACGGGCGACCCATCCTGGGCTTGGACTCCCGTGACCTGTTGGAGATCACTCTGGGTGCGGGGGAGGGCTGCTACCTGGTGCCGGCCCACGTGTGGACCCCCTGGTTCGCCGTGCTGGGCTCGAAGTCCGGCTTCGACGCGATCGAGGACTGCTACCTCGACCTTGCCGACAACATCTTCGCTCTGGAAACGGGCCTGTCCGCGGACCCGCCGATGTTCTGGCGGCTGTCTGGACTCGACCGGTTCCGCCTCGTCAGCAACTCCGATGCGCATTCGCCGCCGATGCTCGGCCGGGAGGCGACCGCGTTCACCTGCGAGGTCGACTACTTCGCGATGCTTGCCGCACTGCGCGGCGGGGACGGCTTCGCGGGCACGATCGAGTTCTTCCCGGAAGAGGGCAAGTACCACCTCGATGGTCACCGCAAGTGCGGAGTGCGTTACGAACCGAGCCAGACCCGGGAGGCTGACGGTCGCTGTCCCGAGTGCGGGCGTCCGCTGACCGTCGGTGTCCTGCACCGGGTGGACGCGCTTGCCGATCGCGACGAGGGATTCCGCCCGGCGACCGCGGGCGAGGTGCGTTCGCTGGTCGCCCTGCCCGAGGTCGTCGGGGAGATCCTCGGGGTCGGGCCGAAGAGTAAGGCGGTGGCCGCGCAGGTCACGACCTTGACCGCCCGGCTCGGGCCGGAGCTTGAGATCCTCGGTGAGGTCCCGCTCGAGGCGATCGGTGAGGTCGGCTCGTCCGCGCTGGTCGAAGCCATCCGTCGGCTGCGGCGGGAGGAGGTGATCCGCGAAGCCGGCTTCGACGGCGAGTACGGCGTCATCCGCCTGTTCGACCCGAAGGAGCTTGCCTCGGACGCGGGTACCCTGTTCGACCTCGCACCCGCCCCGGGGACGTCCACGGCCGTGAAGTCGGGGACGTCCGCCGGTACCCGCACCCGTGTCGGACACGGGGGTGCGCGCCGTGCACGGACCGCCCTGGCACCATTGGCCTCACCCGCGGCAGGCACCACCGCGGATCGGGCGCAGGGTCCTGCGCGACGCCCGGTTGATCCGACCGGTTCGACCGGTTCGACCGGTTCGACCGGTTCGGTCGGGTCGTCGACCGGTTCGGTCGGGTCGTCGACCGGTTCGACCGGGTCGTCGGTCGGGTCGTCGATCCTTGATGCTCTCGATTCCGAGCAGCGTGCTGCCGCGGCGGTCACCGAAGGCCCCCTGCTGATCGTCGCCGGGCCGGGTACGGGAAAGACACGCACGTTGGTCCACTCCATCGCGCACCGGGTCCGGGAGCACGCGGTGCCGGCCGAGGAATGCCTGGCTGTGACCTTCACCCGGCGGGCCGCCGCCGAACTACGCGACCGACTCGGCAGGCTTCTTCCCGACGAGGGGACGGACGGGGCGGCAGGCGTCTTCGCGACCACGTTCCACGGGCTGGGCCTGCGGATTGTCCGGGACCAGCACGCCCTGTTCGGTCTGGATGCCGACGTCCGGGTCGCGGACGAGGCGACCCGCGTTGAGATCCTGCGGGAGGCGATGGCCGGGACGGTCTCGGGCGTGCGGAACCTGGAGCGGATCAGGCGCAAGATGGCTGTACTGCGGCGTGCCCGCGCTCTCGGCGAGTCCGCGGCCGGCCATGAGCTGGCCGGGCCGGCGGACCGCTACGACCAGGCGCTGCGTGGCCGCAACCTGGTGGATCTCGATGACCTCGTCCAGCTACCCGTGGTGGCACTGCGGGAACATCCCGAGCTGGCCGAGTCGTATCGGCAGCGGTGGCGGCATCTGTGGGTGGACGAGTACCAGGATGTGGACGAACTGCAGTACGTCCTGTTGACCGCGCTGGCGGGGCGCCCCGCCAGCGCGGATACGGGTGGCTGGCCGGCCGCGAACCTGTGCGCGATCGGTGACCCGGACCAGGCCATCTACTCCTTCCGGGGCTCGGACGTGGGTTTCTTCCTGCGTTTCCGGGATGATTTCCCGGACGCCCGGATGGTTTCGCTGACCCGCAACTACCGCTCCACGTCATCCATCGTGGACGCCGCCGTTCGCCTGATCGAGCCGGTCACGCTGGTACCCGGCCGGACGCTGACGGCCGTGGGCGCGCACCCCGACCAGACCCCGGTGGTGCTGAGCCGTGCCGCGGGTGAGGCCGAGGAGGCCGCGGTCGTGGTGAGCATCATCGAGGAGGCGCTGGGCGGCACGTCCTTCCACGCGCTCGACACCGGGGTGGACTCGACGGGTGAGGCCCGGCTGTCCTTCGCCGACATCGCGGTGCTCTACCGCACCGCACGCCAGGCCCGGCCGGTGATGGACGCCCTTGATCGGCATGGGTTCCCGTTCCAACGGCGGTCCCACAACCGGTTTGCGGATGCGCCTGGCGTCGCGCGTCTGCTGGAACTTGTCGGCGGGCACGACGCCGATCTGTCGGCGCACCGGCGGACTGTCCTTGCGCGGCTGCGTGCCGCGGCGCAGACGGCGATCGACGGCGCTGCCGAGGTGACCGCGGCCGGATCTCCCGGATCTCCCGGATCTCCGAACGAGGCCGAGATCCGGTACGGGCTCGACATTCTGGTGCCGCTCGCCACCGAGTGCGGTGATGATCTGGAGCGGTTCCGGTCCGAGATCGCGCTGGGTGCAGAGGTCGACACCCTCGACCCGCGCGCGGACCGGATATCGCTGTTGACGCTGCACGCGTCCAAGGGTCTGGAGTTCGGCCTCGTCGTCATCATCGGCTGTGAGGACGGCCTGGTGCCGCTGCGCTGGGCGGGCGCATCCACGTCCGGATCTTCGGTCGGTTCCACGTCCATGTCCACGTCTGCATCCGGATCCGCATCCGGATCTTCGCCCGGCGGTGACACCGGGTGGGGTGACACCGGGCGGGATGACACCGGGCGGGATGACGGCGGGGACGACGAGGAGCGCCGGTTGTTGTTCGTCGGCATGACCCGGGCCAAAGAGCGGCTCGTCCTCACACATGCGGCTCGCCGTGGCAGGGGCGGTCAGGTGCTCGAGGTGCGGCCGTCGCCCTTCCTAGATGGCCTCGACGCCCCGTTGCTCCAGCGGCGTTCGGGTCCGGCCAAGTCCCGCTCGGCCCGCGCGAAGGAAGGACGCCAGCTTCGGCTGGTCTGACGGCCGCCTGTCCGACCAGTCCGCCTGTCCGACCAGTCCGTCGGTCAGCGTCTGCGGAAGACCATCGCGAGGTTCCAGGTGACGATCTCCCGCACGCCTGGAACCCGCAGGATGGGCTTTGCCCAGGTCGGGAGATATCGCGGCATCGCGTCCATGATCTGGATGTCCTCCCGGGCGCGCGCCCATGCCAGGGCATCCGTGACCGACACGGAGAACAGGCTGGTGCCGTAGAGGTTCTTGGGCGGGACGCCGGTGCGGCGCTCGTACCGCCGGGCCGCACGGTGGCCGCCGAGGTAGTGCCATGGCGCGGTCTCGTGGCCGCCCCATGGCGACAGCCAGTTGGTGAAGCTCAGGAAGATCACACCGCCGGGTCGGGTGACCCGCACCATCTCCGCGCACATCCGCCATGGGTCCGGCACGTGCTCGAGGACGTTCGACGAGTAGCAGACGTCCACCGAGGCAGTTGCGAATGGCATGTCCAGAGCACTGCCGAGTACCCGACCCGGCTCCACGATGCCGCCTGCGCTCATCTCGGAGATGTCCGGTTCGACCCAGAAGTAGCGGGCGCCGGCCTGCTGGAAGGCGGAGCGGAAGTAGCCCGGGCCGCCTCCGACGTCCAGGATGAGTGCCCCGGTGAGAGAGGTGAACTGGCTGAGCTGGTGCACCGAGTCGGCGGCGAGCAGCGAATAGAACCCGGCGGGATCGACCTGTTCGCGGCGGCAGGCGCGAAAGAGCCTGACGGATCGTCCGATGGAGGTGCCGGCCACGGGCGTCGGCCGGCTCGGCACCGCGGCCGGGGCGGCCGGTACCCGCTCCGGCGAGGTCCGTACCTGCCCCGGCCGGGACGCGTCGGACGGTTTCCCGCTGGGTGCGGCAGGTGTGTCAGGGGTGGATGAAGAACCCCGCGGGGCGGACACCGTCTCGGCCATGCGGGGGACAATAACATCCGACGCCGTTGCCAAAATGTGAGGTTACCTCCGGTTAGGGGCATGTGTGCAAGATCTACCGATCCTGGCCGTGCGGTCGAACCGCCGTGCGGTTGGACATGCTGATTGCGCGCCGGCATCCCGGGGCCT
Organism: Frankia sp. Cppng1_Ct_nod; assembly: GCF_920656135.1. NCBI lineage: Bacteria > Bacillati > Actinomycetota > Actinomycetes > Frankiales > Frankiaceae > Frankia > Frankia sp. Cppng1_Ct_nod. Next base: position 27,892 of record NZ_CAKKTK010000010.1, read on the forward strand.
GCTGCGATGGGCGAGGTGCGGTGATCGCATCGCCCTGGGCCTGTCCGGACATCGGCGTCGACACATCCCGGAGTCATGATGATCGAGCTGGTTGCCGGTGCGAACCGGCCGTTACCGGACGGCGCCCTGTCGGTCCGGGTGCCCGGCCCCTTCGACCTGTCGGTTCTCATCACCGGGGACGACGGGAAGGTCGCCGGGGACGCGGATTTCGTCTTCTTCAACCAGCCCTGCGCGCCCGGTGCCCGACTCGACGGAGACAGCATCGGCATCGACCCGGGCGGGCTGCGTCCCGGAGCCAGCAGGGCGGTGGTCGTCGTGAGCCCGGCCGCAGCCGGGCTGGTGCTCGGGCAGCTGCCGCCACCGGTGATGCACCTGCGCGGTCGGGACGGGTCCCCGCTCGCGCGGTTCACCCCGCTGCGGCCAGGCAGCGAGACGGTTCTCCTGCTGGCTGAGATCTACCGGCGTGGGGTCGGCTGGAGAATACGGGCGCTCGGTCAGGGCTATGCGGACGGCCTGGCCGGACTGGCCCGTGACTTCGGCGTCCAGGTCGACGACGACGGCAGTGCTCCGGCGGCGGAGCGGGCCGTGGGGCAGGCGGTGGGGCAGGCGGTGGGCCGTCCACCTGCCGGCCCGGCTTTTGCTGTTGTGGACGTGGTGCGGCAGGTCGCCGTGCTGACGAACGCCGAGCGGGCAAAGGTGGGCGCGCGGCCGCTGACACCGGATGCATGCCTGACCCTGGCGGCGCAGCTGCACAGCGAGGACATGGCGGCGAACAGCTACATGGACCATGTCGGCCTGGATGGCCGCACGATGTCCGACCGCGCGACCGCGGCCGGCTACCGTTACCGCATGTTGGGTGAGAACGTCGCCGCGGGCCAGCAGAGCCCGGCCGAGGTGGTGGCCGGCTGGATGAACAGCCCCGGACATCGAAAGAACATCCTCAACGGCGAGTTCACCCAGATCGGGGTCGGCTGTGCCCGCGGCGGCAGCTACGGCACCTACTGGACGCAGCTCTTCGGCACTCCCGCATGAAATCGGTCAGCCTGGTATCCGGAGAAATCCGGTCAGGACCAGCCCTGTCGGGTGCAATCGTTCGAGCGCCTTCCGGCGGCTGTTCCGGTTGTCGACCTAGTGCTGCTGGTAGACGTGCACGTAGTCGACGTCCACGGTGCTCGGGAAGGCGGTGGTGTTGTCGGCTGCGCCGCCCCAGCTGGAAGGTCCACCGACGTCCAGGTTCACCATGAGATACATCTTCTCCGAAGGAACCAGGTTCGTCAGCCGACCCGTCTCGACGCCGTCGATGTAGAAGGTCAACGATCCGGGCTGCCAATTGACGGCATAGTTGTGATAGTCGGCACTCCAGTCCGTGTTCTTGCCCTTGAACTGGTTTTCGCCGCCGTTCCTGTCGTGCAGCGTCTGGTAGACGGTCGCCTGGTCCTCGCCGATGAATTCCATGAGGTCGATCTCATCGACGGTGTAGGCGGGGTTGTACAGCCAGATGGCGGGCCAGAGCCCCTTACCCTTCGGCAGCTTGGCGCGAACATCCACGTAGCCGTAGGTGAAGGAGTACTTCTGGTCACTGTTGATGATGCCGCTGGTGTACGGAAATATGGAACCGTTGAAGTTGAAGGAGTTTCTGGTGGCGGTGAGATGCGCCTTTCCGTTGCTTTGCGTCACCGCGGAGGGTGAGTAGCAGTCCTGCGCGCCGTGAGTGCCGATGTTGGCACCACAGCGGTTACCCTGCCAGATGTTGGTAACCCACTTGCCCGTGTCGAGGGAACTTCCGTCGAAGTCGTCGTCGAATGCCAGGCTCCAGGTGCTGTCCAGTCCTGGGGGCTTGGTGGATGCGGCGGTGAGTGACAGGGCGGAAGACGAGGCGGTAGCCGCCGGACTCGAAGGCTTCGACGGCGACTTCGGCGTCGCCGCGGGCGGGGTCGCGGGTGCGGGTGACGTGGCTGCGACCGCGGGTGTCGAAGTCGCCGGCTGTATCGCGGCGATTCGCTGCGCCATTGAGGTCGGGGGTGTCGAATCCACTGCTGACGCGGATGTCTTCGGGGCCTGGCAGGCCGCGAGACCGACACCGATGGGTAGCGACAGCGTCATGGCTACGAGCCGCCACCGGGCTCGGAACTTCAGGCTGGTCGATACGGGGGAAAGGTTCGTTGACAAAACAAATCCTTATATGTCCGGTCCCCTCCGGCACCAGGAACGCTAGCACGTTCTGCCATGAGCTCCCAGTATCGGTGAACAACGGTTGACCACTGAAGCAACAACATATTAGCTATCTATGCTGATTCGGTGTGCTCTTTTTTGTCCGTTCCGCTGAGCACCGTGACGTTGACAGCGTGATCGTCCGGATCGTGCAGCAGATGCCGGCCGGGGGCCGGCCGCATTCGGTGGTTGTGGCTGCCGGCTAGGGTGGCCGCGACGTGTTCGGGGCCGTCTCGGTGGCGCTCGACGGTGGATACCAGGCCGAGACCTTCGTGGAAGGCCTGGCAGTCGGCGATGGTGGAGGAGTAGAGGGTCAGCAGGTTCAGGCGGAGGCTGTGCATCGGCTATGGCCTGTGTGAGCGGGTGGCCCGGCGCTGCTGCCGGCCCGCCGTAGGGTGTTCGGGCGAGCAGGACCCGCGCGGTGGCCGCAGCCTCGGACAGCGATGGGAAGACCTGGTCGTGCCGATCATGGCTGCAGGCTCCCTCGACGTCGGCTGAGGTACCCCACGTTCCGTATTGATGTTCATGGGTTCTACTAGGTGCCCCCGGCAGGATTCGAACCTGCGCACCCGCCTCCGGAGGGCGGTGCTCTATCCCCTGAGCTACGGGGGCATCAGGGCAAGCAGTGACACCGTACCAGGGCCACGGGGGTTGTCATGCGGCCGGGAGCCGTAAGCTCCGGATGTGTACTGCGAACCCCCGCGCGTCCTCGTCGTCGACGACGACGCGGTGATCCGTCAGCTCGTGGTGGTCAACCTTGAGCTCGAAGGTTTCGAGGTGCATACCGCGATCGACGGCCTGGACTGCCTCGAGCGGGTACGGGACGTCGCACCGCACGTGATCACACTGGACGTCATGATGCCCCACCTGGACGGATGGGACGTGATCACGCGTCTGCGCAACGACCCCGACACGGCGGACGTCAGGGTGATCATGCTGTCCGCGCGCGCCCAGGCAGCGGACCTCAAGCGGGGGGAGCGGCTCGGCGTCGACTACTACCTCACCAAGCCCTTCGACCCGGACGAGCTGATCGGGGTCGTGCGCAGGCTTGCCGGCCACGGCCAGACCGTCTAGTACGGCAGGTCACTTCGGCGTTCCGGTGCCCTGCCGGGCGGACCGGGCGATCAAGTATGTGGTTCATGACGCCACGGCGACCGGTTCGGGCGTCCCGCGCCGATAGCATCACGCCATGACCCCCGCCGACCTCGCTGAAACCCTGAAGGCCGTCGTCCGGGAACTTGTAGCGGACGGCGAGCTCGACATGGTGGTTCCCGCGATGGTGCCGGTCGAGCGTCCCAAGATGGCCGACCATGGCGACTACGCCACGCCGCTCGCGCTGCAGCTTGCCCGTTCCGCGCGACGCCCGCCCCGTGAGGTGGCCGAGACGGTGGCCGTCCGGCTCCGTCGGGACGGGGCGGTGGCCGGTGTCGACGTGGCCGGGCCGGGTTTCCTCAACATCCGACTGGCCGGCGCGGCCCTCGGGGAGATCGCCCGGACGGTCCTGCGGGCGGGAGATGATCCGACGACCACCGATGTGATCATTGGGCAGGTGGTGTCGCTGACCCGTGCGGGTCAGCCGGTGAGGATGTCGAAGCCAGCGGGGGCGTTGCGCACCATCCAGGACCTCGCGGACGAGGTCGGCGTGGACGCCGCGCGTTACTCGTTCGTCCGCGCGTCGTCGGACTGCGCGCCTACCCTCGACCTGGATGTGATCGCCCGGCAGACCGGTGACAACCCGGTCTTCCGCGTCCAGTACGCCCACGCCCGGATCTGTTCGTTGCTGCGTAACGCCGGTGAGCTGGGACTCTCCGTGGACGTCGAAGGCGCGGACATGTCGCTGCTGATCCATCCGCGTGAGGGCGACCTGCTGCGGGCACTGGGCGAACTGCCCAGGGTCGTCGAGTCCGCCGCCGAGCTGCGGGCACCGCACCGGGTGGCGCGGTACCTGGAGGAACTCGCCGGCACCTACCACCGGTTCCACGACGCCTGCCGGGTACTGCCTCAGGGGGACGAGGAGACGGGCGCGTTGACCGGAGCGCGACTGGTACTGGCCGATGCGACCAGAGCGGTGCTCGCGGGTGGCCTGCGGCTGCTGGGCGTGTCGGCTCCGACGAGGATGTGACTGCCGTGCCCGACCAGGTCCACGTACCTGACGCCGCTTCACCTGAGGTGGCCTCGTGCGAAGCTCAGCGGCAGCCTGATACCCAGCAGCTCGAGGACGGGCTGTGGCCGGCGTCGGCGGCCCTCGACGCCGACGGTGTGCTGCGCGTCGGCGGGCTGCGTGTGGACGCGCTGGCAGCCGAGTTCGCCACCCCCGCCTACCTCCTGGACGAGGACGACTTCCGGGCCCGCTGCCGGGCCTGGCGCTCCGCTTTCGCCGACGGTGACGTCTACTACGCAGGCAAGGCGTTGCTGTGCCGGTCGATCGCCCGCTGGGTGGCCGATGAGGGGCTCTGCCTGGACGTCTGCACCGGCGGGGAGCTGGGGGTCGCCGAGGCGGTGGCCTTCCCGCCCGAGCGGCTGCTCTTCCACGGCAACAACAAGTCCGGAGCCGAGCTGCGGCGCGCGGTCGCCTACGGGGTCGGGCGGATCGTCGTCGACTCGTTCATGGAGATCTCCCGGTTGGCCGCGGTGGCGGCCGACGCCGGTGTGCGCCAGCGGGTGTTCGTGCGGGTCACGCCCGGGGTGGAAGCCCACACCCACCACTACGTGGCCACCGGGCAGGAGGACCAGAAGTTCGGCTTCTCGCTGGCCAGCGGTGCTGCGGCCGAGGCCATCAGGCGGGTGCTGGCCGCGTCTGAACACCTGGAACTCGCCGGGATGCACGCCCACATCGGTTCGCAGATCTTCGACACCGCCGGATTCGGGCTGGCCGCCCACCGGATGGTCGGGCTGCTCGCAGCCGTTCGTGACACCCATGGCGTCGAACTACCCGAACTCGACCTGGGCGGTGGTCTCGGTATCGCCTACACCAGCGAGGACGCGCCGCTCGACGTCGCCGACGTCGCCTACCGGCTGCGCACGATCGTCGGGAAGGAGTGCGCGGCGGCCGGACTCGCCGTCCCGCGACTGGCGGTCGAGCCCGGCCGGGCGATCAGCGGCCCCACGGCGATCACGCTGTACGAGGTCGGGACGGTCAAGGAACTGCCCGGACTGCGCACCTACGTCAGCGTCGACGGCGGGATGAGCGACAACATCCGCACCGCGCTGTACGACGCGCGTTACACCGCCCGGCTGGTGTCCCGGCGCAGTTCGTCCGCCCCGCACCTGGTGACGCTTGTCGGCAAGCACTGCGAGTCCGGCGACGTGGTCGCGCACGATGTCGCGCTACCGGTCGACGTCCAGCCCGGAGACCTTGTCGCGGTGCCGGCGAGCGGGGCTTATCACCGGTCGATGGCGAGCAACTACAACCATGTTCCCCGACCGCCGGTGATCGCGGTCCGGGCCGGGCGGGCACGGGTGATCGTCCGCCGGGAGACCGAGGCGGACCTGCTGCGCCTCGACGTCGACGAAGCCGAGGCTGACATCGACGAGGGCGGGGTCGACCGGAGCGGGGTCGACCGGAGCGGGGTCGACCGGAGCGGGGTCGACCGGAGCGGGGTCGACCGGAGCGGGGTCGACGGGGTTGGTGCGGACACACGATGAGGAACCCACGATGAGGATTGCGCTGCTCGGGTGCGGTGTGGTCGGCGGCGACGTCGTCCGGTTGCTGCACACCCACGCCGAGGACCTCACCGCCCGGGTGGGCACGCCCCTAGAGCTCACCGGTATCGCAGTCCGCCGGCTGTCCCTGGCCCGGGACCTGCCGGTCGGTTCGGCGGTCTTCACGACGGACGCGTACGGCCTGGCAACCCGTGACGACGTCGACATCGTCGTGGAGGTGGTGGGCGGCATCGAACCGGCCCGTAGCTGGCTGCTGGCGGCGCTGCACGCGGGAAAGTCGGTGGTGACCGCCAACAAGGCGCTGCTGGCCACCCACGGCGCGGAGTTGCACGACGCGGCTGCCGCGAACGGCGTGGACCTGTACTACGAGGCCGCGGTCGCCGGTGCGATCCCGCTGCTGCGTCCGCTGCGGGAAAGCCTCGCGGGGGATCGGGTCCGGCGTGTCCTCGGCATTGTCAACGGCACCACCAACTTCATCCTCACCCGGATGGATGAGACCGGCGCCGGATTCGCGGAGGCGCTGGAGGAGGCGACCACGCTCGGGTACGCGGAGGCCGACCCGAGCGCGGACATCGACGGCTACGACGCCGCGGCAAAGGCGGCGATCACCGCGCAGCTTGCCTTCCACACCAGGGTGACCCTGGACGACGTCTACCGGGAGGGTATCGGCAACGTCACCGCCGCGGACATCGCCAGCGCCCGGGCGATGGGCTGCACGGTGAAGGCCCTCGCCATTGCCGAACGTTCACCGGACACGCCGGGGGTGAGCGTGCGGGTGCATCCCGCGATGATTCCCCGGTCGCATCCGCTGGCCGGGGTCCGGGAGGTGTTCAACGCTGTTTTCGTCGAAGCGGAGGCGGCTGGGCAGCTGATGTTCTACGGTCGTGGGGCGGGTGGTTCGCCCACGGCGTCCGCGGTGTTGGGCGACCTTGTCGCGGTGGCGCGCAACCGCCTCAGCGGCCGTCGGGGTCCGGGCGAGTCCGCTTACGCTGACCTGCCGGTTCTGCCGATGGGTAGAACGGTGACGCGTTACCACATCAACCTGGATGTCACGGACAAGACCGGGGTGCTCGCCTCGGTTGCCGCTGCCTTTGCCCGTCAGGACGTGTCCATACAGAGTGTCCGTCAGGACGGCCACGGTGACGACGCCAGTCTCGTTCTGATCACACACACCGCCACCGATGCGGCCTTGTCCGCGACTGTGGAGGAGCTGCGGGAACTGGACGTCGTGCGTGCGGTCGCGAGCGTCATGCGGGTCGAGGGAGGCGAGCTGTGACGATGGCATCGCAAACAGCCATGACATCACCGGTGGCCAGGACAACCGAAACGGGAGCTCGTGGTGAGACCCCGGTCCGGCGGGTGTGGCGGGGTGTGATCGAGGAGTACCGGGACCGGCTTCCGGTCTCCCCGGAGACGCCGGTCGTGACCCTCCGAGAGGGCGGTACCCCCCTGCTGCCCGCGCCCCATCTGTCCGAGCTGACCCGGTGTGATGTGCATCTCAAGGTCGAGGGTGCCAATCCGACCGGATCGTTCAAGGACCGTGGGATGACCATGGCGATCAGTCGCGCGGTGGAAGCCGGCTCGCAGGCGGTGATCTGCGCGTCCACGGGTAACACCAGCGCGAGTGCTGCCGCGTACGCGGCTCGGGCCGGGCTGACCTGCGCTGTTCTCGTCCCCAGCGGCAAGATCGCTTTGGGGAAGCTGGCGCAGGCGCTGGTCCACGGGGCCCGTCTCCTCCAGCTCGACGGTTCCTTCGACGACTGCCTGCGGGTCGCCCGTGAGCTCGCCGACACCTTCCCGGTGACCCTCGTCAACTCGGTGAACCCGTTCCGTCTGGAGGGGCAGAAGACCGCGGCCTTCGAAATCGTCGAGGATCTGGGGTCGGCGCCCGACGTCCACTGCCTGCCGGTCGGAAACGCCGGGAACATCACCGCGTACTGGCGTGGCTACGTCGAGGAGGACACCCGCCACGGTTCGGGCCGGCCCCGTATGCATGGCTTCCAGGCGGCCGGTGCCGCGCCCATCGTGCGGGGCAGCGTGGTCACCGCACCGCAGACGATCGCCACGGCGATCCGGATCGGCAACCCCGCGTCGTGGGAGTTCGCCCTGGATGCCAGGGACGCATCCGGCGGTTCGATCGACGCGGTGAACGACCGTCAGATCCTGGCGGCCTACCGCCTGCTCGCGCGGCGGGAGGGCGTGTTCGTGGAACCGTCCAGCGCCGCGAGCATCGCGGGACTGCTCCAGGCGTGTGCCGCGGGTCTCATCGAGGCCGGCGAGCGGGTTGTCTGCACGGTGACGGGCAACGGTCTCAAGGATCCCGACTGGGCGATCAGCGGCGCGGCCAAACCGGTGACCATCCCGGCGACAGTGGTGGCCGCGGCTGCCGCCCTCGACCTGCAGCGGTCGTGAGCCGTCCGGTGCGGGTCGCCGCCCCGATGGCGGTGCGGGTGCGGGTGCCGGCGACCAGCGCCAACCTCGGTCCGGGGTTCGACGCCTGCGGTCTTGCGCTCGGCCTGTACGACGAGCTGACGGTCGCGGTCACCGGCACCGACCTGTCGATCGACGTGACCGGGGAGGACGACGGCCTACGGGACGAGACCCACCTGGTCGTGCGTGCCCTGCGGGCCGGTTTCGCCGCGCTCGGCCTCGCACCGGCGGGGCTGCGCCTCACCTGCGTCAACCGCATCCCGCACGGTCGTGGCCTGGGCTCGTCGGCCGCCGCGATCGTGGCGGGCCTGATCGCCGCCGCCGCCCTCGGTGAAGCCCGACTGAGCACCCGGGACGTCTTCGCCCTTGCCTGCGCGATCGAAGGGCATCCGGACAATGTCGCCGCCGCCCTGTACGGCGGCTTCACCGTTGCCTGGTATGACGGTACCGGCGCTGCGCGGGTGGCACGCACCGCACCCCCGGCTGACCTGCGGCCGGTGGCGTTCGTTCCCGGCCGTCGTCAACTCACGTCCGAGTCGCGGGTGGCGCTGCCGGTGGATGTGCCTCATGTCGACGCGGCGGCGAACGCGGGTCGAGCCGCCCTGCTGGCAATGGCGATGTCCGGGACACTGCTGTCCGAGCCCGGCGATAGTGAGCCCGGCGATAGTGAGCCGGGTAATAGTCCGAATAGAAATGGTCTGCCCCGTGGCGGTCGGCTGGACACGGCGTCCTGGCAGGAGGCGTTGGTGGCGGCCACCGACGACCGGCTGCACCAGCCCTACCGGCTGCCGGCCATGCCCGAAACCCGTGACCTGATCGGGCGGTTGCGTGCGGCAGGGCTGGCCGCCGTGCTGTCGGGTTCGGGACCGACGGTGCTGGCCTTGGCCGTCGGTGAGGATCAGGCTGCGCTTGCGCGTGAATGCGGTGGGAGCGGCTTCACCGTGCTCGACCTGGCTGTCGACCGCGACGGGGCGCGGGTCGAGGTCGTCGCGGGCTGACGCCACCAGCTCCTGCCCGCCCGACCGTCTATCGCCCGACCGTCTATCGCCCGACCGTCTACTGCCCGAAATGCCCTGCCGGCCCATGCGCGTCTTCCCGAGCACGGCATGTCAGGCGCGACATCCCGACCGAAATGGTCGCGGCCCAGGTGGGAAACGGAGGACCTGGAAGCAAAGCCGCTCGAAGGTTGTTGCCCAGGTGACTCCGTCTGGATAGTCTGATGACTGCACTCGCTGCCGCCGCGGCGCGTGCTCGCCCGTCGGCGCCACCGGCTCGTCGTAGCCGGATCTGGTACCGGAACTTGGTGCCTCAGCCTCGTCATCGAAGCCTCGGCCAGCACCGACAAGTCCTCAGCGGGATTGACGAGTTCGCACGCGGTGCTCAGCCGTTGGCGCCGTCCACGGGCGCTCTGCTTGCCCACCTGGCGCTGAACATCATTTCCATGTGGGATGCCCAGGTGAAGAAGGTCAACAAGCGTCACCCAGCTCCCGTGAGCTGGTCCCTTCAGGGAAGGAACATCTTGAGCGACACCACCGACGTGCTGCCTGACAGCGCACGCGAGTCCGCGGAGTCCCAGACATCGACGTCATCCGTGGACGCTGGCTCCCCGCGACGCCGGCGGTCAGGCACCGGCCTTTCAGCCATGCTCCTGCCGGAGCTGCAGGCCATGGCAAGTTCGTTGGGTATCCAGGGCGTGGGACGCCTGCGAAAGGGGCAGCTCATCGCGGCCATCCAGAACGTGCAGGCACCGATCTCCACGACCGAGGGTGAGAACGTGGCAGCCACCCGTCTAGAGGCGGCCCCCAGCGTGAAGCCGGCCCGGACCACACAGGCCGTGGATGCCACCGACCCGACGGTCGCGAGCCAGGTTGGGACGACAGCGGGCGTCGCCACCCGTAGTCGCAGCCGGCGGGGCGCCTCCCGGGCATCGGGAAGTCCGTCCACCGCCTCCAACGAACAGGGAACCCTGACCGACGTCCTGCCCGATCCGCGGGACACCCGGAGCGCGGTGGTCACCTCCGCTCCCGCTTCCGTGAGCGGTTCGCAGAGCGTGCGGACCGCCGTCCCGGACGAAGTGGCCTCAGCCGTGCCGGTAGCCGCGTCCGTCGCGGCGAAGGACAGTGCCCCTGGCACAACCGCATCCTCCGAACCGGTTTCCGTCGCCTCGGCGGAGACGTCCGTTGTCGAGCCGGCCAGTACTCCCCGGGTTTCGGAGAACGGCAGCACCCGGGGCCGGGAGGACCGACGTGAGCGCCAGCAGCCCGAGGGCGACCGCGCGTCGGGCGAGCGTCCTGTAGCCGGTGAGCGCCAGGGCCGCCAGCAGGGCGACCGCCAGGGCCGTGGGCAGTCTGATCGTGGGCAGTCTGATCGTGGGCAGTCTGATCGTGGGCAGTCCGACCGTGGGCAGTCCGACCGTGGGCAGTCCGACCGTGGGCAGTCCGACCGTGGGCAGTCCGACCGTGGGCAGTCCGACCGTGGGCAGTCCGACCGTGGGCAGTCCGACCGTGGGCAGTCCGATCGCGACGACGACTTCGGCGGTGGAAACCGGCGGAACCGCGGCCGGTTCCGTGAGCGGGGTCGCGGCCGTGCTCGCCAGGGCGGTGGTTTCAGCGAGTCGGAGCCGGTTGTCCGCGAGGACGACGTGCTCGTCCCCGTCGCGGGCATCCTCGACGTTCTCGACAACTACGCGTTCGTGCGCACCAGTGGCTACCTGACTGGCCCGACCGATGTCTACGTGAGCCTGGCCCAGGTCCGCCGGCATGGTCTGCGTCGCGGTGACGCGATCACGGGGGTCGTCCGGGCACCGCAGGAAGGCGAGCAGCGGCGGGACAAGTACAACGCACTGGTCCGGCTCGACACGGTCAACGGGCTGGAACCGGACGAGGCGCGCAACCGCCCCGAATTCACCAAACTCACCCCGCTCTACCCGCAGGAGCGCCTGCGGTTGGAGACCGAGCCGCAGCTGCTGACGACCCGGGTCATCGACCTGGTGATGCCGCTTGGAAAGGGCCAGCGGGCGCTGATCGTCAGCCCTCCGAAGGCGGGCAAGACGATGGTGCTGCAGGCCATCGCGAACGCGATCACGACGAACAACCCGGAATGCCACCTCATGGTCGTTCTCGTCGACGAACGTCCGGAAGAGGTGACCGACATGCAGCGGTCGGTTAAGGGTGAGGTCATCGCCTCAACCTTCGACCGGCCGCCGTCGGACCACACCAGTGTCGCCGAGCTGTCCATCGAGCGGGCCAAACGGCTGGTGGAACTGGGCGAGGACGTCGTCGTACTACTCGACTCGATCACCCGTCTCGGGCGGGCCTACAACCTGGCCGCACCTGCGTCCGGCCGGATTCTGTCGGGTGGTGTGGATTCCACCGCGCTCTACCCGCCGAAACGGTTCCTCGGTGCCGCGAGGAACATCGAGAACGGCGGGTCGTTGACGATCATCGCTACGGCTCTGGTGGAGACGGGCTCCACGATGGACACTGTGATCTTCGAGGAGTTCAAGGGCACCGGCAATGCCGAGCTCAAGCTGGATCGGAAGATCGCAGACAAGCGAATCTTCCCCGCGATCGACGTCGACCCCTCCGGAACCCGTAAGGAGGACATCCTGCTTGCGCCGGACGAGCTTGTGATCATGCATAAGCTGCGCCGGGTCCTGCACACGCTGGAGTCGCAGCAGGCGCTTGACCTTCTTCTGGACAGGTTGAAGAAGACGCGGACGAACTACGAGTTCCTGATGCAGATCGCGACTGCCACTCCGGGTCAGGACTGAGCGCAGTCCCGGGCCGGTACCCGCAAGGTGCCGGCCCGGGGCGGGCATGCGGTTCTGGCACGGCATGCGGTTCTGGCACACTGGGCTGTTGACACCCGGCACCGGTTCACGTCCTCGCAGATGTGGCAGGGCGACCCGGCGGCCACTTCGGGAAGAAGGATCATGAAGGCTGACATTCATCCGACGTACCGTGAGACCACGGTCGTCTGCACGTGCGGTTCCACGTTCACGACCCGCAGCACCAAGCCGGACGGTGTGATCAACGCCGAGGTGTGCTCGCAGTGCCACCCGTTCTACACCGGCAAGCAGAAGATCCTCGATGTCGGCGGACGGGTTGAGAAGTTCGAGCGGCGCTTCGGTCGTCGCCGTCCCGGCGACAAGCCCGGACCCGCAGCCAAGTAGCGAGTTGACAGCGCCCGTGCCGTGCGATCCGCAACGGCGCGGGTGCTGTCCGACCTAGGTCGACCGTGCCACCCTGGTAATCCGTGGGGTCTCCGGCGATACCTGAAGATCGTAGTCCCCCGCCTTGGCCACCCAGACCAGGAGACATCCGAAATGACGACTCCACTCGACGGTCTGCTCGCCGAGCACGCCGAGCTGGAGAGCCGTCTTGCGGATCCGGCGGTGCATGCCGACCCGGCCCTGGCGCGTAGTCTCGGCCGCAGATACGCGGAACTGACCCCGGTTGTGGAGACCGCGCGTGAGCTCGACCGGGTCGACGCGGATCTCACGACCGCCCGTGAGTTCGCCGCCGAGGACACCTCGTTCCGCGCTGAGGTCACGGAGCTGGAATCCGCGCATGCGGCGTTGCAGGACCGCCTGCGTACCCACCTGGTGCCCACCGATCCGGATGACGCCCGGGATGCGATCCTGGAGATCAAGGCCGGAGCGGGTGGTGAGGAGTCGGCTCTGTTCGCCGGGGACCTCCTGCGGATGTACCTGCGTTATGCCGAGCGGCGTGGCTGGCGTGCCGAGATCCTTGACGCGAATCCGAGTGACCTTGGCGGGTACCGGGACGTGAGTGTGGCGGTGAAGGCGGGTCGTGCCACCAGCGGTGGTGTCTTCGGCCGGCTTCGGTTCGAAGGCGGCGTCCACCGGGTGCAACGGGTTCCGGTCACCGAGTCCGCCGGTCGGATCCACACCTCGGCGGCGGGAGTCCTCGTGCTTCCCGAGGCCGAGGAGGTCGAGGTCGACATCGACCCGAACGACCTGCGCATCGACGTGTACCGGTCCTCCGGTCCCGGCGGGCAGAGCGTCAACACGACGGACTCGGCGGTGCGCATCACCCATCTTCCGAGCGGGTTGGTGGTGTCCTGCCAGAACGAGAAGAGCCAGCTCCAGAACAAGGAGTCCGCACTACGCATCCTGCGGGCCCGGCTGCTCGTCGTGGCCCGCGATCGAGCGCAGGCGGAGGCGTCGGCGGCACGGGCAAGCCAGGTCCGCACGGTGGACCGCTCCGAACGCGTCCGTACCTACAACTTCGCCGAGAACCGGATCAGCGACCACCGGGTCGGCTTCAAGGCGCACAACCTCGACCAGGTGCTGGACGGCGAACTCGACGAGGTGCTGGACGCCCTGGTCGCGGCGGACCTGGCGGCGCGGCTCACCGCCGGGGTGGGGACGTGACCTGCGTGTCCGTCCGGACCCCCGGCAGCCTGCCGGCCGAACTCGACGACGCGGTCGCCGCCCTCACCGCGGCCGGGGTCGCGAGTCCTCGGTCGGACGCGGAACAGCTCGCCGCATACGTGACCGGTCATCCTCGGTGGCGCCTCGCCCTGACCGCGACGATCAGTCCGCCGGACCGGGAGCGGTTTCGTGATCTGGTGGTGCGTCGTGTCGCGCGGGTACCGCTTCAGCATCTGGTGGGCACCGCCGGATTCCGGTATCTGACCCTGGACGTGGGGCCGGGGGTGTTCGTCCCCCGGCCGGAAACCGAGACCGTGGTCGGGTGGGCGCTGGACGCGATGCGCGCGGCCGGGCGGGCGGAACCGGTCTGCGTGGACCTGTGCACCGGTTCCGGCGCGATCGCCCTGTCGCTGGCGGATGAGCTGCCGGGCGCCCGGGTGCATGCTGTCGAGTTCGAGCCGGCCGCGCTGGCATGGGCGAGACGCAATGTTATGTCTATAGGACGTGGAGTGACGGTACATCATGCTGATGTGGGGATCGACGTCACTGGACGCAACCTCGACCACACCTCTCGCAGCCGTTCCACGGCCGGCTCCACCGGGCACGTCCCGGCGGTTGTCGACGAGCTGGCGGACCTCGTCGGCCGGGTCGATCTCGTGGTGAGCAACCCGCCGTACCTCTGCGACGACGAGCGGGACCAGGTCGAACCGGAGGTCGGCAGGCATGATCCGCCCGCCGCTCTGTGGGCCGGGCCGGACGGTCTGGCCGGGGTGCGTGCCGTCGCCGAGGCGGCTGCCGTTCTGCTGGGTGACGGCGGTCAGTTGGTGATCGAGCATTCCGATCGGCACGGTTCGGCGGCCCCCGCGCTCCTGCGGGCGTACGGATGCTGGGATGATGTTCTGGACCATCCAGACCTGGCGGGACGGGACCGGTTCGTCACCGCGTCGCGTCGAGCCCGGGGGTAACGAACCTCGGGGGTCGAACCCCGAGGGTAGTGGAGGAGCTGGTGAGCGAACGGTACGACTGTGCGGACGCCGAACGGCGTCCGGCGGGTCTTGACGCCGCGACCCGTACGGTGCGGCACGGCGGACTGGTCGTGCTGCCCACAGACACGCTGTACGGCATCGGAGCGGATGCGTTCGACCAGGTCGCGGTCCGCTCGCTGCTGGCGGCCAAGGGCCGGGGACGGGACATGCCGGTCCCGGTGCTGGTCGGTTCGTGGCGCACCCTCGACGGGCTGGTGGAACGGGTCACCGGTGACGTCCGCGACCTGGTACGGGCCTTCTGGCCCGGCGGGCTCACCCTGGTCGTGCGACATGCGCCGTCGTTGAGCTGGGATCTCGGTGACGCGCGCGGGACCGTGGCGGTGCGGATGCCGCTGCATCCGGTGGCGATCGAGCTGCTGGGCCGCACCGGCCCGATGGCGGTGTCCAGCGCGAACATCAGCGGTCAGCCGCCCGCGACCAGCGTGGATGACGCCATCGCCCAGCTCGGCGGATCCGTCGATGTGTACCTGGACGGCGGACCGTGTTCGGCTGGCGTAGCCTCGACGATTATCGACTGTACGGGTGACGTGCCGCGGGTGTTGCGGGCCGGCGCTGTCGACGTGGCGGCGTTGCGCGAGGTCCTCCCGTCGGTGCAGGTACCCGTGACGACCCGATGATGCTCCCGGCCCGCCACCACCTGGCGCCGTAAGCTGTCGGCGTCGTACCCGGCCGCCCTGGATGTTCTTTGGTCACTGGTGCGTAGGCCCTGGCGGGCAGGGAAGTTCCGCAGGAGGAGAGGCAGCTTATGAGCACCCCGTTCTGGGGCCCGGACTTCGATCAGCTCCGCGCCGAGGATGCCGAGATCGCCGACGTCGTTCTCGACGAGCTGGACCGTCTCCGCGGCGGTCTCCAGCTCATCGCGAGTGAGAACTTCACCTCGCCGGCGGTGCTGGCAGCCCTCGGTTCGACCTTGTCGAACAAGTATGCCGAGGGTTATCCGGGCCGTCGTTACTACGGTGGGTGTCAGGTTGTGGACCGCGCGGAGGAGATTGGCATCACCCGGGCCAAGGAGCTCTTCGGCGCCGAGCACGCCAACCTCCAGCCGCATTCCGGGGCGCAGGCCAACTTCGCGGTGTATGCGGCGCTACTCGTACCGGGTGACACGGTGCTGGCGATGTCGCTGCCGCACGGAGGCCATCTCACGCACGGCAGCCGGGTGAACTTCAGCGGGAAGTGGTTCAACGTGGTCGCCTATGGCGTCCGCGAGGATACTGAACTGATCGACTACGACGAGGTGCGTGATCTCGCGCGCCAGCACCGCCCAAAAATGATTATTTGTGGTGCCACCGCCTACCCCAGGCTGATCGACTTCGCGGCCTTCCGCTCGATCGCCGACGAGGTCGGAGCCTGGCTGATGGTGGATGCCGCCCATTTCATCGGCCTGGTCGCGGGCAAGGCCATTCCGAGCCCGGTTCCCTATGCCGACGTTGTCAGTTTCACCACCCACAAGGTCCTGCGTGGGCCCCGCGGCGGGATGATCGTATGCCGGGAGGAACTGGCCCAGCGGATCGACAAGGCGGTCTTCCCCTTCAGCCAGGGCGGGCCGCTCATGCATGCGGTCGCGGCCAAGGCGGTCGCGCTCCGAGAAGCCGCGACCCCGGCCTACCAGGACTATGCGCGGCAGGTCATCGTGAACGCGCAGGCCCTCGCGGACGGGCTCGCTGCCGAAGGTGTTCGACCGGTCGCCGGTGGTACCGATACACACCTTGCCCTGCTCGACCTTCGCGATCTCGGGGTTTCCGGTAAGGACGCCGAAACCCGGTGTGACGCCGCGCGCATCACGTTGAACAAGAACGCCATCCCGTACGATCCGCAGCCGCCCGCGGTTTCCTCCGGTATCCGGGTGGGAACGCCGGCGGTGACCACCCAGGGCATGCGGGAAGGTGAAATGAAGGAGATCGCGGCGCTCATCGCCCGGGCCGTCCGGGATCCGGGCGCGGCCACAGACGTCGCCACGACCGTCTCCGCCCTGGTGAGCCGGCATCCTGCCTACCCTCGGTAGATCGACGAATGCGTTAGGTCATTGCGGGAGTATCTGCTCGTCTTTGCAGCATCAGCGGCGGTCACGTTTCTGTGTACGCCGGTCGCACGTGGTTTCGCCATCTGGATCGGCGCGGTCGCGGCCGTCCGCGACCGCGACGTGCATGCGGTGCCGACGCCACGGCTCGGCGGCCTGGCCATGCTCGCGGGACTGGCCGCCGGGTTACTCGTTGCCGACCAGCTTCCGTTCCTGTCCGCGGTCTCCCAGGACTGGGCGGAACCGCATGCGGTTCTTGTCGCCGGCGTTCTGATCTGCCTGCTCGGAGTGGTGGATGACCGGTGGCCACTCGATCCGATAACCAAACTCGCGGGTCAGGTGGCCGCAGCCGGGGTGATGGTGCTCCTCGGAGTCCAGTGGTCATTCGCGGTCAATCCGGACAGCGACACCACCTTCAGCCTCGGGCCGGAGACGGCGGTGCCCCTGTCGATCCTTGCCACGGTCGTTCTTGTCAACGCGATGAACTTCATCGACGGCCTGGACGGCCTTGCCGCCGGGGTCGCGGCCATCGCCGCGGGCGCCACGTTCTACTTTGCCTACGAGGTTGCCGTGATCAATCACTTTTCCCGGGCGGCGCCGGCGGCGCTGCTCGCCGCCGTCACCGCCGGAGTCTGCGTCGGATTCCTGCCGCACAACTTCAACCCGGCCAGGCTCTTCATGGGCGACTCCGGCTCGATGCTGGTCGGCCTGCTCTCCGCCGCGTCCATGATCTCGGTAACCGGGCAGGTCGCCTACGGCGGGTACGCCGGGCCGTCCCGCTCCCTGCCGTCGCTGATTCCGCTGGCCATCCCGCTCGCCGTACTGGCCGTGCCGTTCATCGACCTCGGGCTGGCGGTCATCCGCCGGACGCGCGCGGGGCGGTCGCCGTTCGCTCCGGACAAAATGCATCTACATCACCGGATGCTGGAAATCGGACATTCCCACGTCCGCGCGGTACTCGTCATGTACTTCTGGGCAGCCCTGCTCGGTTTCGGTGGGGTGGCCGCGTCCTTCTCCCAGCAGCCGGTGCCCATCCTTGTCGGCGTTGTCGGCCTCGGGATCGTCGGACTTCTCGTCCTGTTGCTGGCCGGTCAGCGTTCTGTGCGGCGCGCATGATTGTTGCTGCCACCCGGACGATCCGGACCGGTCTGCTGGTGATGGCCGTGATCGCTGTTCCGGCCCTTGTCGTCGCAGGGTTCCTGCGGGGCGCGGCAGGGCTCGCCGGCGTTACCCTTGGTCTTTGTCTGGTTGCACTCTTCTTCACGGTCAGCAAGGTGGCGGTGAGTGTCGTCGCCAGTCGCTGGAAGGAACTGGTGCTGCCCACGGCACTCGGCACCTACGGTTTGAAGATCTTTATCCTTGGAGCTCTTCTCGTGAACCTGGATGGCTCCACCACAATCGATCTTCTTGCCTTTGCCTGGGCCATCTTCGGGGGAGTCCTCGGGTGGCTCGGCGCCGAACTGTGGGTTGCCACCCACACCCGCGTCCCCTTCTACGACCCGAAGGTTTTCCGAGCGCGGGAAAACTCCCGCCGTGACACGCTGAACCCGTGAGCAACGGGGAACGCAACTCTGGCGACGGCGAAGGGCAGCCCGAGCGGGACCGGCCGCCGCCGCGCCCCTACCGGCCGGGAGTGATCTCCGGAGAGGCGTGGAGCGTCGTCGGCACTCTGCTGGCGGGGACCGGTTTCTGGGGGCTGGTCGGCTACGGGATCGACCGCCTCGCCGGCCTTCACACCGTCTTCCTGCCGGCCGGGGTCCTCGTGGGCATGGCCGCCGCGGTCTATCTCGTGATCTACCGGACCACGCGGCATTAGTGTGTCGCGATGTTTCCGTTGCGCCACTGGGATGACATCCCGCAGTCGGTTGATGTCGAAGCGTTGATGCCGGGGCGGCGAAAGTGAACGTTAAGGTAACGTTCAGGTGAACAGAAGAGTGAGTAAGGTCCAGCTGTCTCGGAGTTGATGCCCGTACCGCCGGGGTGTGGATAGTATCGCCAGTGCTGGATGTCGGCTTGCTGACATCCACTGTGAGTCGTGTCTCCTGTCGGTCCTGCCGGGTCATGATCATGCCATGTCGTTGGATCGTCGTGTCTGGCGGGATGGTCGTCTCGGCGCGGTGTGCATGTTTGGCGCACTGCCGTGTCCGGGTGGGGCCGGCCCGCGCCGGGCGGGGCTGTCCCGCCTGAACCAGATAGGGTGAGTCCACACCGCCGCCGGTACGGCTGCGTCTCTTCCTCGCTGGTAAGAGTGTATTTTGATCATGGAGGTGTACGTCGTGCCGGTCGTCACGGGTTCCGTGGTCCTCGCTGACGAGGGCTTCCACGGCCCGACCAAGGAGGTGTTCCAGCCCCCGCACTGGTTCGACATCCAGATCGGATCGGTTGATTTCTACCTGAACAAGGCGACAGGGCTGGGGATCTTCGCCGCGCTGTTCGTCGGCGTGGTTTTCTGGCTGGGTTTCCGGCGCGCCACGATCGTGCCCCGTGGGTTGCAGAACGTGTGCGAGTCGATCTACGAATTCATAGACACGCAGATCTCCCGGGACGTCATCGGGGAGAACGGGCGCAAGTACACACCGTATTTTGTTGTGCTTTTCAGCTTCGTGCTGATCTGTAACCTGCTCGCGATCGTCCCCATCGCACAGTTCCCGGCGACCTCGCGGATAGCGATTCCGATCGTCCTGTCCGCCATCAGCTATGTGCTGTTCAACTACGCGGGCATCAAGGCGAACGGCGCCAGGGCCTACTTCGGGCACATGCTCAACCCGGCTCCGACGGCTCCCATCTTCGTGAAGATTCTGCTCGGGCCGATCGAGATTCTGTCCACCCTGATCGTCCGGCCGTTCACGCTGGCCGTCCGGTTGTTCGCGAACATGTTCGCCGGCCATATCCTGCTGCTGGTCTTCTCGCTCGGAGCGGACTACCTGCTACCCAAGCCACCCTTTGTCTTCGGTGCTGCCTCGCTGCTGGTGACGGTCGTGCTGACCGGGTTCGAACTCATCATCGACGGCTTGCAGGCGTACATCATCACGATCCTCACGGCTGCCTTCATCGCCGGTGCGGTCGAAGAGCACGGGGGCGAGCACGAGAGTTCTCTCTCGGCCGACCATGCTCCTGCCGTGAGTGGGGCGCCCGCTATGAGCGGCGCGCCCGCCGGGGCGCACGCATAAAAGGTTCGGACACCCCGATCAGCACCGCGGCAGGTCCCGGTGCCCGACTGGAAAAGGAATATGACATGGCAGACCCCACCTTGGTGCTTGCCGCCGCCGACAAGGTGACCGGCTCCCTCGGAGCAGTCGCCTATGGCCTGGCGGCCATCGGGCCGGGTATCGGTATCGGTCTTATCTTCGGCCTGGGTGTGCAGGCCATCGCCCGCCAGCCAGAGGCCGAGCAGGTCGCCTTCCGTTACATGATCATCGGCTTCGCCCTCGCCGAAGCGCTGGCCCTGATCGGTTTCGTCGTCCCCTTCGTCTTCAGCTGAGTCGGAGGAAGACACTGTGCCGACCACGGCCCTCCTGGTAATAGCCGAGGGGAGTTCACGCTCGGACGAGAACGTCCTCGTCCCACCGATCAGCGAGTTGCTGATCGGTGCCTTGTCGTTCGGCCTGCTCGTGGCCTTTTTCTTCTGGAAGATCTACCCGCAGGTCAAGCGGACATACGCCGAGCGGACGGATCGCATAGAAGGCAGTCTTGCACGTGCCGAGCGCGCTCAGCGGGAGGCTCAGGACCTGCTCACGTCCTACCGCGCGCAGCTCGCCGAAGCACAGGCCGAGGCGGGACGCATCCGTGACGACGCCAGGGAGCAGGGACGCCAGATCCTCGAGGCGCTGCGCGCGCAGGCCGATGGCGAGGTCGCTGAGATCAAGGCGCGTGGTGAGGCCCAGCTCGCCGCCGAACGGTCGCAGATCGTTGCTCAGATCCGGCGCGAGGTCGGTGACATCGCGCTCGAACTCGCCACGAAGATCGTGGGTCACGAACTGGAACGGGACGACCGTCAGCGTCAGCTCGTCGACGACTTCATCGTGGGCCTGGAGCGGCCGGACGACTCGGCGGTTCCGACGCCGGCCGGGCCGGGGGGCTGAGGCGTGGAGGGATCCAGCCGACGTTCACTGGCGGCGGCACGGGCACGGTTGGACGAACTGACCGCCGCCCCACCGCCAGGTTCCACGACGCGGTCCCGCTACCCGATCGACTTCGGCCGCCTCGCGGACGACCTGGACGCGGTCGTGGACCTGCTCGATCGGGAGCCGCCGGTCCGGCGAGCGCTGGCTGATCCGGGAGTGCCCGGACCGGCCAGGTCCGGGCTGGCGGCCAGGTTGTTCGGTCAGCAGATCTCGGATGCGGCCCTGGACGTTCTTCAGACCGCGGTTACCGGGCGCTGGGCCCGGCCGTTGGACCTCCAGCACGCGCTGTCGGAGCTGGGGGTCGAGGCCCTGCTTGCCCGGGCACAACGAGAAGGAGCCCTCGACGATGTCGAGGACGAGCTGTTCCGGTTCGGACGCATCCTCAACCGGACGCCGGAGCTTTCCCTGGCCCTAAGCGACCCGGCCGTCCCGGTGCCCGCCAAGCAGGCGCTGGTGGGCAGGTTGCTGGACGGAAAGGGCAGGCCGGTCACGGTCCGTCTCATCCAACGTGCGGTCGCCGAGCGCTACCACGGTGACCTTGAACGCCGGCTTGAGCAGCTGACCGTGATTGCCGCGGCCCGTCGTAACCGGCTTGTCGCCGTGGTGCGCACCGCGGTTCCTCTCACGGGCGATCAGATTTTCCGGTTGCGGACAGCGATCAGCCGGTATTTTGGCCGTGATGTCCAACTTCAGGTCGACGTCGATCCCGCTGTTCTGGGCGGCGTTGTCGTGCGGGTGGGTGACGAGGTGGTCGACGGCAGCGTCGCTCGCCGCCTCACCGACGCCCGCCGGCGGCTGCTCCGATAGAGCGCTCTCGTGGACACCCAGACCTCGCATGACCTGCGGGACGTGCCCTCACCATTTATTGAAGGACCGAAGCGATGACTGAGCTCTCCATCCGACCGGAGGAAATCCGCGCCGCCCTCCGGGACTACGTCGACTCCTACCAGGCATCCGTCGGAGAGCGCGAGGAGGTCGGCCGGGTCGTCGTCGCAGGCGACGGCATCGCGCGGGTCGAGGGCCTGCCGCACGCCATGACCAACGAGCTGCTGGAGTTCCACGGCGGCGTACTGGGCCTGGCGCTCAACCTTGACGTGGCCGAGATCGGCTGCGTCATCCTGGGCGAGTCCGAGCACATCGAGGAAGGCCAGGAGGTCCGCCGGACCGGCGAGATCCTCTCCGTCCCGGTCGGGGACGGCTTCCTCGGCCGTGTGGTGGACCCGCTGGGCCGCCCGATCGACGGCCTCGGGGAGATCGTTTCCACCGAGTCCCGGGCTCTGGAACTACAGGCACCCACGGTGGTGCAGCGCCAGCCGGTCAAGGAGCCGCTCCAGACCGGTATCAAGGCGGTGGACGCCATGACGGCCATCGGCCGTGGCCAGCGTCAGCTGATCATTGGTGACCGGCAGACGGGCAAGAGTGCCGTCGCTCTGGACGCGATCATCAACCAGCGTGAGAACTGGGCGACGGGTGACCCCAAGCGCCAGGTCAAGTGCGTGTATGTGGCGATCGGGCAGAAGAAGTCGACGATCCGGGCCGTCCTCAACACCCTGGAGGAGACCGGCGCGCTGGCCTACACGACCATCGTGGCGGCGCCCGCCGACCAGCCGGCCGGTTTCAAGTACCTCGCGCCCTACACCGGTTCCGCCATCGGCCAGCACTGGATGTACAACGGCCAGCACGCCCTGATCGTCTTTGACGACCTCTCGAAGCAGGCCGAGGCGTACCGCGCGATCTCGCTGCTGCTACGCCGCCCGCCGGGCCGCGAGGCGTACCCGGGTGACGTGTTCTACCTGCACTCCCGGCTGTTGGAGCGGTGCGCGAAGCTCTCGGACGAGCTCGGTGGCGGGTCCATGACCGGTCTGCCGATCATCGAGACCAAGGGTAACGACATCTCGGCGTACATCCCGACCAACGTCATCTCGATCACCGATGGACAGATCTTCCTCGAGACCGACCTGTTCAACCAGGGTGTCCGTCCGGCCATCAACGTCGGTACCTCGGTCTCGCGGGTGGGCGGCAGCGCTCAGATCAAGGCCATGAAGGCGGTCGCGGGGCGGCTCCGGCTGGACCTCGCGCAGTACCGCGAGCTGGAGGCCTTCTCGGCCTTCGGCTCCGACCTGGACAAGGCGTCGCGTGCCCAGCTCGACCGGGGCGCACGCATGGTCGAACTGCTCAAGCAGCCGCAGTACGAGCCCTACCCGGTCGAACGGCAGGTCGTGTCGATCTGGGCGGGCACGTCCGGGCAGCTCGACGATGTGCCGGTCGCGGACATCCGCCGCTTCGAGCGTGAGTTCCTTGAGTTCGTCGAGCGGGCCCAGGGCGGGATCTACACCACGATCCTGCAGACCGGCAAGCTGGACGACGACACCCTGGCGTCGCTGGAGAACCTGATCGCGAAGTTCAAGAGCGAGTTCACGTTGACGGGCGGTCAGCCGTTGGTCAACGAGCCGCTGCCCGAGAGCCTCGATCCGTCCGAGGTGGAACACGAGGCGATCAAGGTGCACACTCCGAAGCCGAAGGCCGAGGACTGAGACCGTGGCCGGCCAGCTCCGCGAGTACCGGCGCCGCATCCGTTCGGTACAGTCGACCAAGAAGATCACTCGGGCGATGGAACTCATCGCCGCATCCAGGATCGTGAAGGCCAAGGCGAGGGTTGCCGCTTCCCGGCCGTACGCAGATGAGATCACCCGGGTGATCTCGGCGGTTGCCTCGCAGACGTCGATCCGCCATCCGCTGACGACCGAGCACACCGATGCGCGGCGGGTGGCGGTCCTCGTGGTCACCAGCGACCGCGGGCTTGCCGGTGGTTACAACGCCAACGTGCTTCGTCGGACCGGTGAGCTGCTGGAACTGCTGCGGTCCGAGGGCAAGGAGCCGGTGCTGTACGCGGTCGGCCGCAAGGCCGTGACCTACTACCGCTTCCGTGGCCGGGAGCTGGGCGGGGACTTCACCGGATTCTCCGAGCAGCCGAGCTACGACAACGCCAAAGAAGTAGCGGACGCGCTGATCGCCCGGTTCGTGGAGTCGACGGACGCGGGCGGCGTGGACGAGATCCACGTCGTCTACACCGAATACGTCAACACCCTGACGCAACGGCCGGTCGCGCACCGCATCCTCCCGCTGGTACTTGAGGCGACCTCCGAACCCCCGCCAGGAGGCCCGCTCCCGCAGTACGAGTTCGAGCCGTCTCCCGAGGGCGTGCTCGACGCGCTGCTTCCCCGCTATGTGGAGAGCCGTCTGTACGCGGCGCTGCTCGAGTCCGCGGCGTCGGAGTCGGCGGCACGCCAGCGGGCGATGAAGTCCGCGACCGACAATGCCGGAGAACTGATCAAGACTTACACCCGGCGCGCGAACGCCGCCCGCCAGGACGCGATCACCCAGGAGATTTCCGAGATCGTCGGCGGCGCCGACGCACTCGCCCAGGCATCGTAGACATCGACGACCGTCCACCGAAGAACACCCGAAGTCGCTGGCATCCAGGCATCCTGGCGGAGTCGCCGGCGGCGGAGGGCACGAAGATGGAACTGAAGATGAAATTGAGGACACCATGACCGTCACCACCACCTCGCCCGCCGCGGCGGAGGGCAAGGCCCCTGGGACCGGCCGGGTCTCCCGTGTCATCGGCCCGGTCGTCGATGTGGAGTTCGCGCCCGAGGAGATCCCCGAGATCTACCATGCACTGCGCGTCGACCGCACCATCAACGGGCAGACCGCGACGCTGACGCTCGAGGTCGCACAGCACATCGGTGACAACACCGTCCGAACGATCTCCATGCAGCAGACCGACGGTCTGGTGCGTGGAGCACCCGTCCACGATACCGGTTCACCGATCACGGTTCCCGTCGGCAACGCCACCAAGGGGCACGTGTTCAACGTGCTCGGCGAGCCGCTCGACGTCGACAGCGTCGATACCGACGTGCGCATGCCGATCCACGCACTGGCGCCCGCGTTCGACCAGCTTGAGTCGAAGACCGAGATGTTCCCGACCGGCATCAAGGTCATCGACCTGCTGGCACCGTACGTGCGTGGCGGGAAGATCGGCCTGTTCGGTGGTGCCGGTGTCGGCAAGACGGTCGTCATCCAAGAAATGATCAACCGTGTTGCCAAGCAGTTCAGTGGTGTGTCGGTGTTCGCCGGAGTCGGCGAACGGACCCGTGAGGGCAACGACCTGTTCCTGGAGATGACCGAGGCCGGCGTCATCAACGACACCGCGCTGGTCTTCGGCCAGATGGACGAGCCACCCGGCACCCGGCTGCGGATCGCGCTCGCCGCGCTGACCATGGCCGAGTACTTCCGGGACGTCCAGAAGCAGGACGTGCTGTTGTTCATCGACAACATCTTCCGGTTCACCCAGGCCGGCTCGGAGGTCTCGACCCTGCTCGGACGGATGCCGAGCGCCGTGGGCTACCAGCCCACCCTCGCCGACGAGATGGGTGTCCTGCAGGAGCGCATCACCTCGACGCGTGGCCACTCCATCACCTCGTTGCAGGCGATCTACGTCCCGGCGGACGACATCACCGACCCGGCCCCGCACACGACGTTCACCCATCTCGATGCGACCACGGTGCTTTCCCGTGCCATCTCCGACCTGGGAATCTACCCGGCCGTGGACCCGCTCGACTCCACCTCCCGCATCCTCGACGCCCGCTATCTCGGCCAGGAGCACTACGACGTGGCGCGCGAGGTGCAGCGCATCCTGCAGCGCTACAAGGACCTGCAGGACATCATCGCGATTCTCGGTATCGACGAACTCTCCGAAGAGGACAAGATCCTCGTCAATCGGGCGCGGCGTATCCAGCGCTTCCTGTCGCAGCCGTTCTTCGTCGCGGAGCAGTTCACCGGTATCCCGGGTACCTTCGTCCCGCTTGAGGACACGATCAAGTCGTTCAAGAAGCTGACCGAGGGGGAGTACGACCACCTTCCGGAACAGGCGTTCTTCATGTGCGGTGGGATCGAGGACGCGGAGAAGAAGGCGAAGGACCTCTAGAACCACTTCCGGAGGCTGGAGCCTCCACAGCCGGAGGCGGCGCGATCATTGCTTGCCTCGCGCCGCCGGCCGGTCCGGGTCCGTGGCCTGCGGGTCATCGAGCTGGATCGGCTCCGCGACCGGTCGTTGCCGAGGCGGGACCGACCGGCGACAGCTTCCATGAACGACAAGCCGTTGCACGACAAGCCGTTGAACGACGGCACCGAGGACCGACGACAGCGGGAAGGACGGCAGCGGGATGCCGATGCGCGTGGCGATCGTCTCGCCGGAGAAGGAAGTCTGGTCGGGAGAGGCCGACATGGTCGTGGCCCGGACCACGGAAGGCGAGATCGGTGTGCAGCCGGGGCACGTTCCGCTGCTCGGTGTTCTCGTCACGAACGGTGAAGTACGGGTGAAAACCGGCGGGAGCACCGTGACCGTCGCGGTGGATGGTGGATTCCTGTCGGTGACCAAGCAGGGCGTCAGCATCCTCGCGGAACACGCGGTCCTGTCGGCCGGATCCGCCCAATCCTGACCATTGGCCGTCGCCGGGGCCTGCGGTGAGGACTCTCAGCGGTTGGCACCCGGCTTCCACAGGACATCCCCACCGGGGTTGGCTGCCCGGGAGAGGATGAACAGGAGATCGGAAAGTCTGTTCAGGTAACGGGCGGGCAGGGCACCGGTGCGGTCGGGATCGTGCTCCATCAGTGCCCAGGTGGAACGCTCGGCGCGACGGGTTACCGTCCGTGCCACATGCAGCAGCGCGGCGCCCGGCGAGCCGCCGGGCAGGATGAACGAGTCCAGTTTGGGCAGGTCCTTGTTGTGGTGGTCACAGGCCTCCTCGAGGCGCTCGACGTAGGCCTCGGTCACCCGCAGTGGTGGGAACCCGGGATTTTCCACGACAGGCGTACACAGGTCCGCCCCGAGGTCGAAGAGGTCGTTCTGTACCTGGGCGAGCAGCGCCCGGACGTCCTCGGCGAGTGCTCCGAGCGCCAGCGCCACGCCGATCGCCGCGTTGGCCTCGTCCACGTCCGCGTAGGCGGCGAGTCGTGGGTCGGTCTTGCGGACCCGGGACATGTCGCCGAGAGCGGTCGTCCCGTCGTCCCCGGTCCGGGTGTAGATCCGGGTCAGGTGGATGGCCATGGCAGTCACACTATGCCGAACCGGTTCGGCTGCGGGCGCCGAGCTGGCTGCGCTGAGCTGGCAAGGACTGGGTGTGCCGACCTGGCCTCACCGTGCCGGCCGGCCGGCACTGAAGACCGGGCGGCAAGGCCATAGCATCGAGTCCCGTGGAACGCTTCCTCGTCACGGGCGGGTCTCGGCTTGCCGGCGAGGTAGGCGTCCCGGGAGCGAAGAACTCCGTACTCAAACTGATGGCCGCGAGCCTGCTTGCTCACGGCCGGACGACTCTTCGCGCCGTGCCTGACATTCTCGACGTCGAGGTCATGGCCGATGTGCTGCGAGCGCTCGGGGCTGCTGTCGACCGGGACCTGACCCGGGAATCACTGTCGATCGACGTGCCGGCAAGGCCCGGCGCGGCGGCCGACAGCGACATCGTCCGGCGGATCCGGGCGTCGGTCGTCGTGCTCGGGCCGCTGGTCGCCCGCTGCGGTGAGGCGCGGGTGGCGCTGCCGGGAGGGGACGCGATCGGTGCGCGCGCGCTCGACATGCACGTCAACGGGCTGACGAAGCTCGGAGCCGTGGTGGACGTCGAGGCCGGGACCCTGGTGGCCCGGTCGTCCGGCCGCCTGCAGGGGGCCTCGATCTGGCTGGACTTCCCCAGTGTCGGCGCCACCGAGAACCTCATGATGGCCGGGGCGCTGGCCAAGGGCACCACGGTGATCGATAATGCCGCTCGTGAACCAGAGATCGCCGATCTCTGCGCGATGCTCACGGCGATGGGCGCGAAGCTCGACGGAGCGGGCACGTCCACGCTGGTCATCGACGGCGTCGACGAACTGCGGCCGACCGTGCACGACACCGTTGCGGACCGCATCGTCGCCGGGACCTTTGCCATCGGCGCGTTGATGACAGGCGGTGATGTGCTGATTCGGGGCGGTCGTGCCGACCACCTCGACATCGTGCTTGACAAGCTGACGACGGCGGGTGCCACCGTGGACGTCCGCGGTGACGGCTTCCGGGTGGTGGCGGACCGGCCGCCGCGCTCGATCGACGTGGTGACCCTGCCCTACCCGGGCTTTCCGACGGATCTCCTGCCGCAGACCATCGCCCTGGAAGCGGTCAGCGAAGGGGTCTCCCTCATCACCGAGAACGTCTTTGACAGCCGTTTCGTGTTCTGCCGTGAGCTGTTGAAGCTCGGCGCGGATCTGCGTACAGACGGTCACCACGTGGTCGTTCGCCGCACCGACCGGCTGGTCGGCGCGCCCGTGGTGGCCTCGGACGTCCGGGCGGGAGCCGGGCTTGTGCTCGCCGGTCTGGTAGCCGACGGGACCACGGATGTGAGTGAGGTTCACCATATCGACCGCGGTTACGCGGGTTTCGTCGAGCAGCTGCGAGACCTTGGCGCGAACGTCCGGCGGGAACCGCCCGCCGCGCGCTGAGCGGTCAGGCCCAGTCCCGCTCGGTGCCCGCCAGGACGGCACGCGCCCTCGGCGAGTCCTCGGGGAACACCATCACGTGCCACCCCGAGATGTGGTGGCGGCGGATGTGCCCGTCGGTGTCCACCTGGACGGGACCGGGCGACGTGGCCCCTGACGTCGATCGGATCCCGTGCTGACGGAGAACCTGGCGCAGCCGGTCCGCTTCGGACGGTGTGCGTAGTGTTGCCACGGGCACCAGCATGCCGAAGTCGGCCTGGTAGGGGGAGACGCCCGGATAACCACGCGTTCGGGTTGGAGAGAACACCCATCGGCACACCGCCACAAGCACGGCCGTGGCGGCGACGGCGATGGCCGGGCCGATCGTGTAGTGCAGGCTGTTCAGTGGCATGGTCACCTCCCGGCTGTCCGGGCCGGCGGGCCGGACGGTCTTCATCGTCTCAGCGCCGCGGCTTCCGCGCAGGCGTTCAAACGTGGATCGCGTCGCAGTTGCCCAGGCGCGTCCTGACGGTGCGGTACCGGCTGTCCGCGACGCGGACCGATCCGAGAGCAGGGGCCAGCTGCGCCGCCGCGTGTGCGCGGCCACTCTGCGACTATGGACACTGACGCTGTAAGTGACGCGTGGTACGCCGGGTGGCCGGCGCGGCACCGACCGGCAGGAAGGTTATGTGAATCGGCGACCGGGGTGCGCTCCGGTCGCGGCCGACAACGCCTGATCGCCGGACATGCCGTCGGCGTCCGACCGATCGGGGCGTGGATCGGGGGGACAGGAGGTCGAATGACCGAGAATGTGATGTTCCGCAACGAAGGCCGCAGGGAGATCCAGACCATGCGGCTGGGCGGCAGGGTCGACGTGCGGACGGTCGGTGATCTGCGACTGCGGCTGCATACCGCGATCGACGGAGGCGTCGGGCAACTACGGGTGAACGTGTCGGGCCTGGAGCTTGTCGACCATGCGGGGCTCGGTGTCCTGTTGGGCGGGGCACTGCGGGCGCGGCGTGCCGGGCGGTCCATGGTCCTGGTGGAGGTTCCCGCGGCCCTGGGGAAGCTGCTGGCTGCCAACCGTCTCGGGCGCATCCTGCGGGTCGAGGATGCGGACCTGCTGCACATGGGTCACGCCTGACTGGGATGCGGTGCCCGACCGGGTCCGCCTCGGCCTGGGGCGGGCCCCGGTCGCCATGCCCCCGGGCGACACAGGACCCCCCTGGCGCCATGACGTTGACGTCCGGCATGGAATGATGGGTCCGGACGGGG
The DNA here is from genome assembly GCF_920656135.1 of Frankia sp. Cppng1_Ct_nod. Taxonomy (NCBI): domain Bacteria; kingdom Bacillati; phylum Actinomycetota; class Actinomycetes; order Frankiales; family Frankiaceae; genus Frankia; species Frankia sp. Cppng1_Ct_nod. The sequence goes on from NZ_CAKKTK010000010.1 coordinate 57,562, forward strand.
AGGGACATGCTCGACGTCGATGCGGAGCGGCTGAGTCCAGCGGGCGGTCGGGCGTACCGAGGCCGGGCGTACCGAAGAAGTGGCGGCCAACCGGTGGACCAGCGGCGCCCACTTGTCATTGCGGTGGCTTTCGCCGGGGCGATCGTCCTGGGAGTGATTATCGGTCTGGTGACCGCACCGGGTGGCAGGACCACGCCACAGGTCGTGCCGACCACCGCCGCGCCTCCCGCCGAGGTGCAACCAGCCATGGACCCGGCCTCCTGGGAGGGCAGCCGGCAGCCCGGGACGCCGCATCAGATGATGGTTCGGGAGCAGGACCGGCTCGCTTTCAGCGCGAGCCTCGCGGCCGCCCTGCGAAAAACCGCCGGTGCCGAGCGGTTGACCGCCGCGGATGTGGTCATCCCGCAGGGGAAGCTCTTCTACGGTGCTGTCGAAGGCCGGGACAGCGCCTCCGACGAGTACTGGGCTGTCGGTCTCGCGCAGGTCACGGGCGTGCCGGCGGCCAACCCGCATGTGTGGAAGCGGACGAGGGACAGCCCCTGGAAGCCGGTCGTGGACGGGCCGGGTGCCTGTGACAGTCTGCCGCCCGCACTGTTCACCGCCTGGAAGGGACGTCCGGCTCTCTGCTCGGGCGCGTGACCTTACCCCCCGGTACGCTCCTGCCATCCGACAACCCTTCGGGAGGGTGTGGCGATGGCGGACGCGGCGCGGCAGGACCGGTCGGAGCAGGTTCGTCCGCAGCGGGACCGACCCTGGATCATCCGTACCTACGCGGGTCATTCCAGTCCGGTGGAGACCAACGCGCTCTATCGCCGTAACCTCGCCAAGGGGCAGACGGGCCTGTCGGTCGCGTTCGACCTGCCGACCCAGACCGGTTATGACCCCGACCACGAACTCGCCCGTGGCGAGGTCGGCAAGGTAGGCGTGCCGATCGCGCATGTCGGTGATATGCGGGCGCTTTTCCGTGACATTCCGCTCGGCCGGATGAACACCTCGATGACGATCAACGCGACGGCGATGTGGCTGCTCGCGCTCTACCAGGTTGTCGCCGAGGAACAGGGGGCCGACCCGTCGAGGCTCGTCGGTACGACCCAGAACGACATCATCAAGGAGTACCTCTCCCGCGGGACGTACGTGTTCCCGCCGGCCCCGTCCCTGCGGCTGATCACGGATATGGTCGCCTACACGGTGACCGAGATCCCGAAGTGGAATCCGATCAACATCTGCAGTTACCACCTGCAGGAGGCCGGTGCCACCCCCATCCAGGAGATCGCCTACTCGATGTGCACGGCGATCGCCGTGCTCGACGCGGTGGTCGCCTCGGGGCAGGTGCCACCGGAGCGCACCGGCGAGGTGTGCGCCCGCATGTCGTTCTTCGTCAACGCGGGCGTCCGCTTCGTCGAGGAGATGTGCAAGATGCGGGCGTTCGTTCGGCTGTGGGACACCCTGCTGCGCACCCGGTACGGGGTCGAGGACCCTCGACACCGGCGCTTCCGCTACGGCGTCCAGGTCAATTCCCTCGGGCTGACCGAGGCGCAGCCGGAGAACAACGTCATCCGGATCGTGCTGGAGGCGCTCGGCGTGACGCTGTCGAAGGACGCCCGTTGCCGGGCGCTTCAGCTGCCCGCGTGGAACGAGGCCCTCGGCCTGCCGAGGCCATGGGACCAGCAGTGGTCCCTGCGCATCCAGCAGATCCTCGCCCTTGAGACCGACCTGCTGGAATACGAGGACCTCTTCGAGGGATCCCTCGTCGTCGAACGGCGGGTGGGCGAGCTGGTCGACGCAGCCCAGGCCGAGATGGACCGGGTGCAGGCCATGGGCGGCGCGGTCGCCGCGGTCGAGAGCGGTTACATGAAGTCCGAGCTCGTCGCCTCGCAGGCAGCCCGGCGGATACGCATCGAGTCCGGCGAGGACGTCGTGGTCGGTGTGAACACGTTCACCTCCACCGAACCGAACCCGCTGCTCGCCGACCTGACCACGGCGATCCAGACGGTGGATCCGGCGGTCGAGGATGCCGCCCGCGTCGATATCGCGGCCTGGCGGGCGGGGCGTGACCCACGTGCCGCGGACGAGGCTCTGCGGGGGCTGCGCGACGCGGCCAAGACCGACACGAACCTGATGGCCGCGACGCTGGCCTGCGTCCGAGCGGGCGTCACCACCGGGGAGTGGGCCGGCACGCTGCGAGACACCTTCGGTGAGTACCGGGCGCCGACCGGTGTGTCCGGCGCCCCCGTCCATGCGGGCGGCCAGCAGCTCGCCGACGTCCGGGAGCAGGTTGCCGCGACCGGGCGGGAGCTCGGGCGCCGACTGAAGTTCCTTGTCGGCAAGCCGGGCCTGGACGGGCATTCCAACGGCGCGGAGCAGATCGCCGTGCGGGCCCGTGACGCCGGGTTCGAAGTGGTGTACCAGGGCATCCGGTTGACCCCGGCGCAGATCGTCGCCGCGGCGGTCGAGGAGGACGTCCACGTCGTGGGCTTGTCGATATTGTCCGGTTCGCACATGGAACTGGTGCCCCAGGTTCTCGACGGGCTGCGCGCGGCCGGCGTCGGCGATGTGCCGGTCGTGGTCGGTGGCATCATCCCGGCGGCGGACGCCGAGTGGTTGGAGGCACTGGGCGTTGCCGCGGTCTACACGCCGAAGGACTTCGGTATCACCGAGATCATGCGGGGGGTCGTGGACGTGATTCGCACCGCGAACGGCCTGACTCCTCTCGGCTGAGCGTCATCCCGATCGCCGCGAACGCCCGTCGTGTGCTGCAGCCAGGAGTGGGTACCGTCACCAGACATGGGCGTGGACAGAGGTCCCGGCGAACCGTCATCCGAACCGTCACTGGAGGACGCGGTGGAGCTGGCGACCCGCGCCCATGCCGGCCAGCTCGACAAGGTCGGCGAGCAGTACATCGGTCACCCGCTGCGGGTGATGCGCGCAGTTGCCGACAGTGTGGCCGAGACCGGGGTGGACAGGGTCCAGGCCCAGTTGGTCGCGGTCCTCCATGACGTCGTCGAGGACACGGACCTCGCCTTGGAGGACCTGGCGTCCCTCGGCTACCCGCCCGAGGTCGTCGCCGCTGTCGACGCGCTGAGCCACCGTCCTGCCGAGTCGGTGGAGGACTACCTTGCCCGCGTTGCAGCCAACGACCTGGCTATCGTCGTGAAGCGGGCTGACATGGCCGACAACAGTGACCCGGCGAGGCTGGCCAGGTTGCCCGAGGATCTCGCGAACCACTACGTGTTGCGTTACGCGGGCCGCAGCCGCCTACTCGACGATCTTGTTGACGAGCGCGAGCGGAACGCTCGCGCCGCATCCGACATGTGTCCACGACATGTGTCCACGACATGTGTCCACGACATGTGACCACGACGTGGACACGGACCGGCCGGCTGACTGCGACCATCGTGGCCGCTCGCGGTAACGTGCCTAACCGTGCGTCTTGTCATAGCCAGGTGCAGCGTCGACTACGTGGGGCGGCTGACCGCGCATCTGCCCAGTGCGGTCCGCCTGCTGCTGGTGAAGGCGGACGGGTCGGTGTCCATCCATGCGGACGGGCGGGCCTACAAGCCGCTGAACTGGATGAGCCCGCCGTGCGTCATCGCGGAGGCGGACGGTGTGTGGCGGGTGACGAACCGCGCGGACGAACAGCTCGTCATCACCCTCGAAGAAATCATGCACGACTCGTCGCACGAGCTCGGCGTGGACCCGGGTCTGCGTAAGGACGGCGTCGAGGCGCATCTGCAGGTGCTGCTCGCGCAACGCCCGGATGCGATCCGCGAGGGTCTCACCCTGGTGCGCCGCGAGTACGAGACGGGCATCGGCCCGGTCGACCTGCTCTGTCGTGACACCGACGGCGCGAGCATCGCGGTCGAGGTGAAGCGTAAAGGCGAGATCGACGGCGTCGAGCAGCTGACCCGCTATCTCGTCCGATTGGAGGCCGACCCGTTCCTGCCGCACCCGGTGCGGGGGATCCTGGTCGCCCAGTCGATCACCCCGCAGGCCCGGCTGCTCGCCGCGGACCGCGGTCTTGGCTGTGTCACGGTCGACTACGATGCCCTACGCGGTTTGGCGCCCGCGAATCCGACCCTCTTCTGACCCCTCCCGCGGGCGCATGACGCTGCCCGCGGGCCGATGTGTCTTTTTCACGTCGCCGGTCTTTCTACCGCGCGTTTTCCGCGCAGGTCGTCCCGTATCCGTTCGATGTGGTCCGAAGTGAGATGGGGCGAGATAAGGAGCTTCGTCCCGGTTCGGCCGGTGGCTCGGAGATTCACGCCGCATGATCGGGCCGGTGACGATGGCGATGAGCCGCCCCGGTTGCGGTGGGGGAACGGTGTTCGGTCTGCGTCGGACAGCACGGGCGGTGGGGTGTCCTAAAATGAGGTGGCTTTTTGGGCGTGGCGTAGACGTGGGATCGGACCGATGCAGGCAGGCGGTGCGGCCTACACTGCATCTTGTGGACGCCGCGCGTGACTACGAGGACATGCACCACCTGGTAGACCAGCTCAACCTTGCCCAGGTGCGGAGGCTTCGTCTGCTCGTGACGCAGGACGAGGAGCTGTCCCAGGTCGTCGAGCCACTCTCAAACACTCCGCAACTCGACGAGGAGCCGGTTCCCGAAGGTCTGTTCGCGCTGATCGGTTGTTTCGATTCCGGGCGTGGTGATGTCGCTGAACGGCACGACGACTACATTCGTGAACGCCTGCGCCGCCGTTACCCCCGATCCGCTTGACCACCACCGTCCTGGATACCGGCCCCTTGGTCGCCGCGCTGGATCGAGGGGACAAACGGCATGTCGAATGTGCCTCGTTTTTGGCCTCTCTCACTGGTCGTCGCCTGCTACCCAGCCCGGTTCTCACCGAAATCTGCTGGCTTCTGGAGGACTGGCCAGAGGTTGAAGCGTCGTTCCTTGACGAGGCGGCACGCGGAACCTTCGAACTTGTCCCGCTTGTTGATGTCGATCCGGTGCGTATGGCGGATCTGGTCCGTAGGTATGCGGATTTTCCGCTCGGCGCGGTGGATGCGTCGGTCATCGCGGTGGCCGAACGCTTTGGAACGGAACGGGTGGCCACCATCGATCATCGTCACTTCACCGTGGTCAAACCTCGCCATGTTCCGGCGTTGACGCTGCTACCGTGATTCAGTAGGGCCTGCAATGGCATGCGCGACGGCCGTCCGTGCCGGTCTCGTGCTCATACCGGGGCCGCGGGACCCTGTGCGGATCCGAGTCGGGGTGGCGGTGACCGCAGCGAGGCCATGACAGCCCCGTCGGCATGCGACAGCGCGCCGGCGACCGCGGCGAGCTCCCCGGATCCGACGCCAGGTATGCCGCAGAGCGGTCCGGGGAGGTCGGGGTGGGTGAAATTTCCCGGCACAGAAGGTGACTTTCTCTTTGTCAACAGGCGTCGCTTCGGTTGATGATCGCGCGCTTGTGCGTCGAAGATCTGGGAGTATTCGCGCACCGGCGGCGGGCATAAAGACCAGTGACGAGAGGGGCGGTCACTATGGCGCAGAACTTCACGAAGGTTGGCGTGGTGGGACTCGGCACCATGGGCGCGGGGATCGCCGAGGTCCTGGCACGCGCCGGCATCGAGGTGGTGGGCGTCGAACTCGACGACGAGACCCTGGAACGGGGACTCGGCCACATCCGGCACTCCACGGACCGGGCGGTCGGCGGCGGCAAGCTGACCGAGGCGGACCGGGACGCCCTGCTCGGCCGGATCCACGCCGGCACCGACCTCGCGGCCGTCGCGGACTGCCCACTGGTCATCGAGGCCGTGCCCGAACGGATCGAGGACAAGCAGGCCCTGCTCGCCGAGCTGGACACGCTGTGCCCGTCCGGGACCATCCTGGCCACCAACACCAGCTCACTGTCGATCACCGAGCTTGCCACCGGCACCTCCCGCCCGTCCCGGGTCGTCGGCACCCACTGGTTCAACCCGGCGCCGGTCATGGGACTCGTCGAGATCATCCGTACGGTGGTCACCGACCCGGTCGTGCTGGCGGACGTCGAAGCGCTCGTCACGAAGGTCGGCAAGACCGCGGTGGTCGCGGGGGACCGGGCCGGCTTCATCGCCAACGCCCTGCTGTTCGGGTACCTCAACAACGCGGTGCGGATGCTGGAGGCGCACTACGCCACCCGCGAGGACATCGACGCGGCCATGCGTTTCGGCTGCGCGCACCCGATGGGTCCGCTGGCGCTGCTCGACCTGATCGGCCTCGACTCCGCCTACGAGATCCTCGACTCGATCTACCACACCTCCCGCGACCACCTGCACGCCCCGGCGCCGCTGCTCAAGCAGCTCGTCACCGCCGGGATGCTCGGCCGCAAGACCGGGCGTGGCTTCTACACCTACGCGGCCCCCGACTCGCCCGAGATCGTCGATGCCGTCACCTCGGTCGGACGCTCGGGTGAGCAGACCCGGGCGGTCCAGACCATCGGTGTCGTCGGCACCGGCACCATGGCCGGCGGGATCATCGAGGTCTGCGCCCGCAACGGCTACAATGTGATCTTCCGTGGGCGGGGCGAGGAGAAGATCGCCGCTGTCCGCAAGCGGCTCGAACGGTCGCTGGACAAGGGCGTCGAGAAGGGCAGGATCTCATCGGACGACCGGGCCGCGACCCTGTCGCGGGTGCAGGCAAGCACCGAGCTGGCCGCGCTCGCAGACTGCGACCTCGTCATCGAAGCGGTCGTCGAGGACCTCGCGGTCAAGCGGGCGCTGTTCGCGGAGCTCGACGCGGTCGTCCGTCCCGGGGCGATCCTCGCGACGACCACGTCGTCCCTGCCGGTCATCGAATGCGCGACCGCGACCTCCCGCCCGGGGGACGTGGTGGGGATGCACTGGTTCAATCCGGCACAGGTCATGCGGCTGGTAGAGATCGTCCCGACCGTCCTGACCGCGGACGACGTCACCGCCACGGTCTTCGAGGTGTCACGCCGGACGGGCAAGCATCCGGTGTTCTGCGCCGACCGGGCCGGCTTCATCGTCAACGCCCTGCTGTTCCCCTACCTCAACGACGCCGTGAGGATGCTGGAGGCCCATTACGCGGACGTCGAGGACATCGACACCGCGATGAAGGTCGGCTGCGGCCACCCGATGGGGCCGTTCGAGCTGGCCGACGTGGTCGGTCTGGACGTGACACTCGCCATTCAGCGGACGCTGTACCTGGAGTTCCGGGAGCCCGGTTACGCGCCGGCGCCGCTGCTGGAACACCTCGTCAAAGCCGGGTATCTCGGCCGCAAGACCCGGCGTGGCTTCCGGGTCTACTGATTGTCGGATCATCACCGGTACGGACCGGGAGTCCGTTTCGTCGCCTACGATGGCGCCGGACGGCGTGATTCATCCGAACACGCCGTGTCTCCCATCGTCCTATCGGAGGATGCCACGATGGTCTCGCTGGGCAGGGATTCCGCACGGGAGGTCGGCCGCGAGATCGTGACATTCGTGCCTGATCTCGTGGTGATGCTGCGGCGGGTCCTCACCGACCCGCGGGTGTCGCAGTCGGCCAAGGTGGAGGCGGCCGCGGCCCTCGCCTATCTGGTGTCGCCGCGCAATCGCCTGACGAATCTGATTCCGGTGGTGGGTCAGCTCGACGATGTCGCGATCGTGGCTTTTGCGTTCCGCCGCCTACAGGTGGGCGCGGGCGAGGCCGTGCTTCGGGAGCACTGGCGCGGCAGCGACCGGTCCTTCCAGATCATGTTGGGTACCTCGTCCGCTCTGGCGACGCCACGCGGGATGATCCGCAAGGTGAAACTGGTGAAGACGCTCGCGGACTCGGCAGTGGACCGGTTGGGGGGGTACCGCCACCAGCCGCGCGGGGGTGACGGCTCCGACCGCATTGTCGTTATCGAAGGTGAAGTCATCGATCGGACGCCCGAGGCCGACCGGTCGCGGTCCCGCAGCCCGGAGGGTCCGCTGGCATCACGCCCACGATGACCCGCAGGCGGCCCCGCCGTGCGCGGGCGGAGGTATCAAGGTTGCCTGCCGTCGTCGGATCCGAAACAACCGAACGGCGGTCGGACGGGGATTGGATCGTACGTCGGATCAGCGGCGCGGCCGCGCGCAAGCAGTACCGCTGCCCAGGCTGCGAACAGGAGATACGGCCGGCGACCCCGCATGTGGTGTGCTGGCCGGACGATCGGATCGCCGACCGCAGGCACTGGCACACGGTCTGCTGGACCCGCCGCGACCGCCGGATCCAACCGGGCCGGTGATGAACAAGGACGAGTCCACGGTCAGGAACGGACAGCGGTCAGGAACGGACAGCGGTCAGGAACGGACAGTGGCCGGCTGCTCGTTACCGGGCAGCACCGGCGTCGGGTCGGATCCGAGGTCCAGCGGGGCCATGGCCGCGGCAAGCCGGTCGCGCAGCTGGCCGAGCTGAGCGGTCACCTGGTCGCGTTGCCGGCCGAGATCGGCCAACCGGCGCTGTGACTCGTCCTCGGCTACCTCGGCGGTGGTATGGGCATCCGAGACGATGTGTTCCGCCTCCGCCTGTGCTGCCGAAATGATCTCCTTGGCCTTTTTCTCGGCATCCCGAACCGTCCGTTCGCGGGTGCGCGCCGCATCGGCATGCACCTGCCGAGCCTCCTCCAGCGCGACCTCGGCCTCCCGCGTCCGCTCGGCGCGCACCACAGCCGCTTCCTCTTCGGCGAGCTGGAGGATCTGCGTGATCCGGCCGCCGAACTCCTCCCACGCCGGGCGGTTGGCTGCGAGATCGTCCCGCACCGAGGCGGCCTCGGTGGCGGCCTCGGATGCCGCGGCCTCAGCGGCCGCCCGGTGCGACTCGGCCTCTCGCAGCTGCTCCACGAGCCAGTTGACATGTGCCTTGACCTGGTGTGGGTCGTAGCCGCGACGGACCAGATCGAAGTCCGGAGCGGCGTCAGTGCCGTCGGACATCGGGATGAGATCGGTTTGCTCGGTCATGGGACATCAGCGTGCCAGACCACCATCATGTGGACCTCCTCGGGACCGCGGGCGAACCCATCGACACCGAGTCTCCCGGACAGTGCGTCCGATCGGTGCGTTTTCGTCCAGGAAACACGCCCTAGATGCCACGGAACCGGTTGATCCCGGTGAGATGGCGCTCGCGCATCGCGGGGTTGCGGACGCCGAGACCCTCTTGCGGCGCGAGGCAGAGCACGCCCACCTTGCCCTGGTGGAGGTTACGGTGGACGTCGTAGGCGGCCTGGCCGGTCTCGGCCAGCGGGTATACCCGGGAGACCGTCGGGTGGACGAGCCCCTTGGCGACCAGCCGGTTGGCCTCCCAGGCCTCGCGGTAGTTCGCGAAGTGCGACCCCACCACCTTCTTCAGGTTCATCCACAGGTAGCGGTTGTCGTAGGAGTGCATGAACCCGCTGGTGGAGGCACAGGTCACGATCGTCCCACCTCGCCGGGTGACGTAGACGGAGGCGCCGAAGGTCTCCCGTCCGGGGTGCTCGAAGACGATGTCGGGATCTTCGCCGCCGGTGAGTTGCCGGATCTTCTTGCCGAGACGCTGCCACTCCTTGGGATCCTGGGTGTGCTCGTCCTTCCAGAACCGGTAGTCCTCGGCAGCCCGGTCGATGATCAGGTCGGCGCCCATCCGGTGGACGATCTCGGCCTTCTGGGGGGACGACACGACGCAGACCGGGATCGCGCCGCCGTTTAGGGCCATCTGCGTGGCGTAGGAGCCGAGGCCGCCGCTGGCGCCCCAGATGAGCACCACGTCACCCTGCTTCATGTTCGCGCCGTTGTGCGAGACCAGCTGGCGGTAGGCGGTGGAGTTCACCAGGCCCGGGGCGGCGGCCTCCTCCCAACTCAGATGCGCGGGTTTCGGCATCAGCTGGTTCGCCTTGACCAGGGCCAGCTCGGCGAGGCCACCGAAGTTCGTCTCGAAGCCCCAGATGCGCTGCTCGGGGTCGAGCATGGTGTCGTCGTGGCCCTCGGGACGCTCCAGCTCGACCGACAGGCAGTGGGCGACCACCTCGTCGCCGGGCGACCATACGTGTACTGCTGGGCCGGTGCGCAGCACAACGCCGGCGAGGTCGGAGCCGACCACGTGATACGGCAGGTCGTGGCGTTTGCCGAGCGGGGAGAGCCGGCCATAGCGCTCCAGGAAGCCGAAGGTCGGCACCGGTTCGAAGATCGACGTCCAGACGGTGTTGTAGTTGATCGACGAGGCCATCACCGCGACCAGTGCCTCGCCCGGGCCAAGCTCCGGTGTGGCGACGTCGTCCAGGTGCAGGGAGCGCCGGGGGTCCTTGTCCCGTGACGCGAGCCCGGCGAAGATGTCGACGTCCTCCTTGCGGACGACGGCACCACGGTACGTCTCGGGTATCGGAAGGGCCGCGAACTCCTCTTGCGGGGTGTCACCGGCGAGAATCGCGTCGACGATTTCCTTCACGATCGACCTCCCGTGCGTCAGCTGTGGGCGTCGGGCAGATGCTACCGACGGGTATGCCTATGAGTCGCGGGGTTGGGGGTGTGCGTCCGCCCTGAAAGCGATACAACCTGAGAGCAACCATTGGGGGTAGGAGCGCGTCTGATCTGGTGTGACCGCGCCCATGACAGTAGTGGAGGGGTGGCGGCCCGTGCCTGCGCGGAGCGAGGCCGCCCGCAGCGAGGTCGCGCGGGACGCCGATGCTGCCCTCACCGCGCTGTATTCGGAGCACTACCGGTCGCTTGTGCGCCTTGCCGCGCTCCTTCTCGACGATCTCGGTCTGTGCGAGGAGGTCGTCCAGGATGCTTATATCCGGGTGCACGCGGCCTGGGGACGTCTGCAGGACAGGGACAAGGCGCTCGCCTACCTGCGGCAGACGGTTGTGAACCTCGCTCGCTCGACGCTTCGACGACGGCTGGTGGCTCTCAAGCACGCGCCCAAGCCCATGCCGGACGCGGCAAGCGCCGAGGAGGGTGCCTACACGCTGGTCGAGCGTGCAGCGGTCGTGCAGGCCCTGCGGGAACTGCCGCGCCGGCAGCGTGAGGCGGTGGTTCTGCGCTACTACGCCGACCTGTCCGAGGCGGATGCGGCCGCGGTCATGCGGTGCAGTGTCGGGTCGGTCAAGGCATACACGTCGCGGGGGCTGGCCGCGCTGGGCACGAAGCTGGAGGGCCTGCGGTGAGCGGGCTCGAACCCGACGAGCTACGGCCCGACGGAATACGGCCGGACGAGCTGCGTCGCCTGCTGTTCGAGGCGGTCGAGCCGATTCGGTCATCCCCGGAGGCCTACAACCGGATCCGCGGCGGGGTCATCCGCAGACGGCGGATGCGTGTTCCGGCGATGACCTTCGGTGGGCTGGCGCTGGCCGGCCTGATCGGTTTTGCCTATGTGGCAATCGATCCGCGGCCCTCGTCCAACCTGGTCGAACCAGCCCGGCCGCCGCTCACCCAGTCGGTGACGGACACGACCGCGGTCCGTGCGTCCTCGCAGCCGGCGGGTCATGGCGGGTCCACGGGGAGTGGCGGGGTCCGGCCTTCGGCCACACCGGGCCGGTCGGAACCCGCGGTGACGGCGACGGATGCGAGTCCCGGGCCGGCATCGACAGCAACGGCCACCCGACCGAGTACCACTCCGAGTAACGTCAATTCTCCAACCCTCCCTCCTCCGGTGTCCTTTCCGGCGAAGCCGGGCGACATCGACGGCGACGGCGTGATCGACTCGCCGAGTCTGTCCGGTAGCACGATCGTGGTCGCGCTCAGCCGGCTCGGAACGGTCTCGGTGACGTTGCCGGCGGTGGTGTCACCGCTGACTGCCTCCGTTGTGGACATCGACGCCAACGGCTACGGTGAGCTGATCGTCCAGACCGACAGCAGTGGTGACACCAGGAACTTCGGCGTGATCAGGCTCGCCCCGAACGGACAGTTGCAGGTCGTGAGCGGCAGTCCGTTGCATGCCGGTCTCAACGGCACCCATGGTGATGGCTTCCGCTGTGAGTCCGGGACTTTCGCCGCCGTCGCGGGCGACAACACTGTCGACAGGATCTACTCTGTGACCTCCACCACGTGGCAGCTGACGAAGGTGGGGTTCACGAAGGTCGGCTCGCCGACGTCCTCCACGGTGGACCTGGCCTCGGCCCCGTCACCCTTCACCGCCGGCTGCGGGATCGCATAGCCGAGACCAGTACCGGTTCAGTGTTTGACAGCCTGCACCAGCTCGGTGAGCACGCCACCGGTGTCCTTCGGATGCATGAACGCGATCCGGGAGTTCATCGCCCCATGGCGCGGTTTCCGGTCGAGGACCCGAATTCCTGACGTTGCCATGGTCGCGATCGCCGCTTCGACGTCGTCCACGCCGTAGGCGATATGGTGCATACCCTCGCCATGGCGGGCCAGGTACTTCCCGACCGGCGAGTCTTGCCTGGTCGGTTCCAGCAGCTGAACGTGTGACCCACCCTGGGGTCCGTCATCGACGAGGAGCATGGCCTCGTGGACGCTCTGCTCCTCGTTGATCTCCTGGGCGACCACGGTGAGTCCGAACATCGTCTGGTACCAGACGATGGACTTCTCCAGGTCGCGTACGGCGATGCCGACGTGGTCGATTCTCGTGAACATCGTGGACCTGTGCCTTCTTCCTCTCGCGGTCGTGGCCGCGATGCTGCCACAGTCAGGCCCTGGACCGCGGGAATGTGCCTGGCCTCTCTGCTCGGCAGGGCATCCTGGACAAGATCACGTTATGGTTGCAGGACCTGTTGTCGTACTCCGAGGAGGCCAGCCATGCCTGGTTCCGTCATTGTGGCCGGGGCGCGGACACCGATCGGCAAATTGTCCGGCGTGCTGCAGAGCTTCTCTGCCGTGGAGCTCGGCGGATTCGCGATCAAGGCCGCGTTGGCACGGGCCGGTATCAGCGGCGAGCAGGTCGATTATGTGATCATGGGGCATGTGATCCAGGCGGGCCAGGGTCAGATGACCGCCCGGCAGGCCGCGGTGAAGGGCGGTATCCCGATGGATGTGCCCGCGATCACCGTCAACAAGGTCTGCCTTTCCGGCCTGGACGCGATCGCGTTGGCCGACACCTATATCGCCAGCGGTGAGTTCGACGTCGTCGTGGCCGGCGGTATGGAGTCGATGACGCAGGCTCCGCACCTGCTGGCGTCCCTGCGTGCCGGCGTCCGCTACGGCAGCGCCGAGTTGCTCGACGCCACCGCCCACGACGCCCTCTTCTGCGCGTTCGACCAGGTCGCCATGGGTTTGGGAACCGAACGGCACAACGCCGGGCTCGACATCGGCCGCGAGGAGCAGGACGAGTTCAGCGCTCGGTCTCACCAACGGGCCGCCGCGGCGATCAAGAACGGGCTGTTCGACGAGGAGATCGTCCCGGTCGAGGTGCCCCAGCGGCGTGGCGACCCTGTGCTCGTCGGCCAGGACGAGGGTGTGCGGGGTGAGACAACTTCCGAATCCCTCGCGAAACTGCGTCCCGCCTTCGCCAAGGACGGCACGATCACGGCCGGGTCGTCCTCGCAGATCTCCGACGGTGCCGCCGCCGTCGTCGTGACGAGCCGGGCGAAAGCGGTCGAACTCGGCCTGCCGATCCTCGCCGAGGTCGGCCACCACGGCTTTGTCGCCGGTCCGGACTCGTCGTTGCAGTCCCAGCCGTCAAACGCGATCCTGGCGGCGCTACGCAAGGAGGGCCTGACACCCGCGGACGTTGATCTCTTTGAGATCAACGAGGCGTTCGCGGTGGTCGGCATCCAGTCCATGCGTGGCCTCGGTATCGGTCCGGACGTTACCAACGTCAACGGAGGCGCGATCGCCCTCGGGCATCCGGTCGGTATGTCCGGCACGCGGATCGCACTCACTCTCGCCATGGAGCTGCGGCGCCGCGGCGGCGGTATCGGCGCGGCCGGACTCTGCGGCGGTGGCGGTCAGGGCGATGCCCTCGTGCTGCGCGTCCCGGCGTGAGCCCGGCTCCGGTTTCGGCGCCGGCTCCGCCGGCCCGGTTGCGTGCCGCGTCCGCCGCCGATCTGGTGGACGCGGCCGTCACCGGAAACCCGCGGGCGCTCGCGAGGCTGATCTCCCTGGTGGAGGATGCCTCCCCGCAGCTACGAGAGATCATGGCTCTGCTGGCACCGCGGATCGGCCGCGCACAGGTGATCGGCCTGACCGGTTCTCCCGGAGTGGGTAAGTCGACGTCCACGTCCGCCCTGGTCGGCGCGTTCCGAGCCCGCGGCCTGCGGGTCGGCGTGCTCGCCATCGACCCGTCGTCCCCGTTCACCGGTGGTGCGCTGCTCGGGGACCGGGTGCGGATGCAGGAACACACCACCGACCCGGGGGTCTACATCCGGTCGTTGGCCTCCCGCGGGCACCTTGGTGGCCTGTCGTGGGCGACCCCGCAGGCACTACGGGTGCTCGACGCCGCCGGATTCGATGTGGTGCTGGTCGAGACGGTGGGCGTGGGCCAGGCCGAGGTGGACATCGCCTCGCTGGCCGACTGCACGCTTGTGCTCCTGGCACCGGGTATGGGCGATGGCATCCAGGCTGCGAAGGCCGGCATCCTGGAGATCGCGGATGTGTTCGTGGTCAACAAGGCTGACCGCGACGGCGCGGAACACACCTACCGCGAGCTCAGACACATGATCCAGTTGAGCGGAACGCGGACCACCGAGGAGGAGTGGCGCCCACCGGTGGTGAAGGCTGTGGCGTCCCGGGGCGACGGCATCGACGAGATAGTGGACGCGATCGCCGAGCACCGTGCGTGGATGGTCGGGCACGGCGTCCTGGCGGCCCGCCGGCGCCGACGGGCCGCCGACGAGATCGAACAGATCGCGCTTGCCGCGCTGCGGGCGCGCATGGGTGAGCTGTTCGACGGATCTCTGCTCGACGGTCTGGCCGGCGAGGTCGTCGCGGGTACGACCGATCCGTACACGGCCGCTGACCGAATGATCGCCGGCCTGGCCGAAGGAGGCACGATCGTGGCTTCTTCCGCGTCTCACGACTGAGATGGCGCTACCGGGTCAGGGTGCGGCGAGGTGGCCTGCCGCGGCGACCACCGCGTCGACGTCCAGGGGTGCTCCGACAACGTCCACGGCGCCCGCCTGCCGCAGCCGCAGGAGGTCTCGTGGGTCGTCGTCCATGGTGAGGACGACGGCGGGCACCAGCCCCGCCTGAGCGTCCGCCGCAAGCGTTCGCAGCAGTTCTTCGGCCGTGGAGTCGGGTAGGTCCCGGTCCAGGAGCACCAGCGCCGGTCGGGATCGCCGCACCGCGTCCAGCGCAAGGGCGGCGCGTGGAACCGTGACCGTGTCCGCGCCGAGTGAGTCGCGCAGCACGTGGGTGACCATCGTCCGGGTGGCGGGATCGCCGCTGACATGTACCACCCGGGGGTGGCCGCCGCGGCCCGCCGGCGGTCCTGACTCCGGCGCTGTTCCTGACACCGGAGCCGTCCGCGGGACGGTGCGCGCCGGGCCGAACCCGTCGTCGTCGTCGTCGTAGTCGTCGTCGAAACGGACATCGACGGTGTCCAGGACGATCGCGAAGACACTGCCCACACCGTAGCGACTTGCCGCGGTGAGAACGCCGCCCATGGCTGTGACCAGGGCATGGGACAGCGCCAGGCCCAGGCCGCTGCCCTCGATACCGCTGCGCTCGGCTCCGAGCCGCTCGAACGGTCGGAACAGCCTGTCCATGGCCTCGGGGGGCAGTCCGTTGCCGTCGTCCTCGACCTCGATGCGTACCCGTGATCCCGTGATGGGCACGATCCCCACCCGGACGCTGCCGCCTTCACGCCCGTACTTCAGGGCGTTGCCGACAAGATTGAGTAGTACCTGCCAGAGCCGCCGCCGGTCGGCGTCGGCGACCAGCGGTTCGGCCGGGGAGATGACCCGCCGGATGCTGCGCTGTTCGGCAAGCGGTTCGACCAGCTCGACGACACCCTGGACGATCTCCAGGAGGTTGACCGGTCCCTTGTTGATGTCACCTCGACCGGCTCGAAGCCTGGCGAGATCGAGTACGTCGTCGATGAGCGCCTGCATGTGCCGGCCACCGGTGATGATGCGTTCGACGTCCTCGTGCAGTTCCGGTGGCAGTGGCTCGAGTTCCAGAAGCTGGGCGAAGCCGAGAACGGCGTTCAGGGGTGTGCGGAGCTCGTGACCGAGTCTCGCGATCAGCTCGTCCTTGGCGCGTGACTCACGCTCGGCAGCTTCGCGGGCGCGGATGTCCTCGGTGTCGTGCGCGACGATCACCAGGCCACCCGACGGGTCGACCCGTACCGAGATCAGGTACGGAGCCACGTTGCCGGCTGCGTCGACAAGATCGACCATGCCGCGCCACTGGCTGTTTCGGGCCAGGGCCCGCGGCACGTCGTCACGTAGCCGGATTCGTGATGACGCTTCGACCAGGTCGGACAGGTCTCGGAGCTGTACTGTCCCGGCCAGCCGTTCGCCGAGGAACGTCCTCGCGGCGACACTGGCGTCGAGTACACGGCCGTCCGCGCCGACGATCAGCACCGGGCTGGTCAGCGCGTCAAGGAGGGTCCGGGGAACCACCTATGCCTCGTCGTCCCGCATTTTCCACTCCACGGCGGGCAATGGTAGGGCGTGCCTTCAGGGAGCGTTGTCCCGGGTTTGGTCGAGGGCTTGGTCACATCGTCTCCGAAATTGAAATGTTACGTAGGGTATCCATCGAATGGCATTTTTGATCATGTGGATGCTGGTGGCTGTCGTGGCACCGCGGGACGTGGTAGGTCTGAAGGATGCTCGTAGCATTCAGCGTGACACCGATCGGAGCCGGCGAGGACGTCGGCGACCTGGTCGCCGAAGCCGTGCGTGTCGTGCGGGCCAGCGGCCTGCCCAACGAGACGAACGCGATGTTCACGACGGTCGAGGGGGAGTGGGACGAGGTCATGGCCGTCGTACGAGGGGCGGTCGATGCCGTGTCTGCCAGGTGCGGGCGGGTGAGCCTGGTCCTCAAGGCCGACATCCGAGCCGGGACCACCGACGCGCTGCACGCGAAGGTCGCCTCGATCGAACGACGTCTGGCGGAGCCCGGTCGGATTCGCGAGGTTGACGCACCGTAGACCTCAGGTGTGCCGAGGCAGTGTCCGGTATCGCTGTTCAGATGCAACGATGGGGGCATGCCACGGAGGTCAACCATGTCACCTGGGTCCCCCCCGCCGGGATCGGTGCCACCTGGGTCGAGGAACGCCGTGTCCGGCGATCCACGGCTTCCCAGTCAACTTGCGAGTCTGCGTTTTGCCGGAGCGGTCCCACTCGACCCGAAACCGGCGCCGACGAGACCGCCAGCGGGTGTCGGCGGGTCCCGGCCGACACCGCCGCGGGACGGTTCCCCGACGGGACCGGTCATCATCGACGTCAGCGAGGAGACGTTCGCCACCGAGGTCCTGCAACGCTCCATGCAGACCCCGGTGGTCATCGACTTCTGGGCTGCGTGGTGTGGTCCGTGTAAGCAGCTCAGCCCCATTCTGGAGCGGTTGGCGGAGGCCGACGGCGGGCGCTGGGTGCTGGCGAAGATCGATGTCGATGCCAACCCGCAGCTCGCCCAGGCCGCGGGCGTCCAGGGCATCCCCGCAGTCAAGGCCGTCGTCGGCGGTCGGATCATCGGTGAGTTCACCGGAGCGGTGCCCGAGCGCGAGGTCCGAGGCTGGCTCGACCAGCTACTCACCCTTGTCGATGAGGCGTCCGCCGGCCTGGCTGCGGGTGCGGACCCGGACCTGGCGGACCCGCACCACAACGCGGCGGAGGAGGCTCTGACCCAGGGCGACCTCGATGCCGCCGCCGAGGCCTACCGTTCCAGGCTCGCCGAGGCTCCGGACGACGCGGACGCGGTCCTGGGACTTGCCCGGGTCGAACTCTTCCAGCGGGTGGCCACGATCGATGTCGCCAGCCTGCGCAGCCGGTTGTCGGCCGACCCCGACGATGTCGAGGCAGCCGTCATGCTGGCTGATGTCCTGGTCGCGAAGGGCGAGGTCGAGACGGGCCTGAACCGGCTCGTCAGCGTTGTCTGGCGGACGGCCGGCGACGAGCGGGAACGGGTGCGGGCCCACCTCGTCAGCCTGTTCCAGGCGCTCGGGGATGAGGAGCCGGCGGTTGCGCCTGCCCGGCGCGCGTTGTCGGCCGCGCTTTTCTAGGGCGTCAGCTCAGGGAACCGGGGTTCCTGGCGGCTCGGCTCCGCCGATCCGCCAGCTCCGGACCTGGGCGGTGGTCAGCCGGCGTCATCGGCATCGGTATGGCACCGTACGGCGATGAGCGCGGCCGCGCTCATCGCCGCACCCAACAGGACGCACACGATCCCACCGGCCGGTGTCGGGCTCCGGCGGCTCAGCGCCGACACCGACGTCCACAGGCCGGCGCCGAGCAGTAGTCCCCAGCCCACCGCGATGACCGGAGCGGTCCTGTGCCGCCGGCCCTCCTGCAGCGCACGTCGCTCCCCTTCCAGATACGCGGCGGCGATCAGTACGGCGAGGATGCCACCGAAACCCATGGCGCTGGCAATCGGCGGTTGAGTCGGCCTGACGGTCAACTCGCGCAGAGCGAGTCCGGTTCCTGTCCTGATCCCAGCGTCGCTCCGGTCCGTGACGACGATGGTCTCGATCCGGCCCTGGACCGCGCCACCCGCCAACCAGCGGCCCAGCGAGGTGGGCGGGACGGTGGTGCGCCAGGCCTGGCCCGCGGCGGCGGTGACCGGCTCGCTGGTCGAGGTCCCCAGGGGAATCCCGGACGCGGATAACGACAGCCGTACCCGGAACGTGGCTGCCCGTGCGGCTCGACCGGAAACCTCGACCGCTTCGGACAGATCAAAACGCACCGTCGATCCGCCGGTTCCCACCTGCAGGTCCGGGCCCTCGTAGCGCGGCGCTGTCCTCGCCGGCCAGGTGAACGCGAGGACAACCAGCAGCACCGCGGCAATCAACGCGACAAGGGCTGGTAGCCGGGGGGACGGCGGGCCAGGCGGAAGATCCTCCACTGGGACGAGGGAGGCGCTGTCTCGAATCGGGGCCGGGGTGACGTCCACGATGACGGTCGGTCGTACCGACACCGGATCCTCTCCGGGTACCGGGAGGACGGGTCCGGACCGCGCCGCAGGGGTCAGTGCCTTCCGCACGGCCGGCGACATGTCCCGCAGTCGCAGGCCGGAGGCATCCAACCAGCCTGCCCCGAATGCCACGGTGGCCCTCGCGGCAATCTCCTCGGCGAAACTCCCGGCGCTGGGTGGACGCTGCTCCCGGTGGTAGGCGAGACCTCGCATGGTGATGTCGGCAAGCGCCGCCGGTACTGTCGCGCCGGGATGCGGTGGGGGACCCGCTGTCTGTCGGGCATGGTAGGCACCCACGCCGCCCTGGGGCGAGTAGGGCAGCCGACCGGTCAACAGCAGGTAGAGGACGGCCGCGGCGGAATAGATATCGGTGCGCTCGTCAAGAGCGCGCTCGCCGCGAGCCTGTTCCGGCGACATGTAGCCAAGCGTGCCGCTGACCGTGGGTCGTCCATCGCGGGTGGCCAGGGTGGCTTCGCCGCCGACGATTCGGGCCAGACCGAAGTCGGTGACCTTCAGCGAGCCGGAATCATCGAACATCGCGTTCCCGGCCTTGATGTCCCGGTGCAGCATCCCGGCGTCGTGAGCGGCCTGTAGGCCGGTGAGAACGGAAAGCGTCGCGGCGCAGGACTGCTGCATCGTCAGCCCGTACTCGGTGAAACGCTCTCGGAGCGTGCCGCCGGACAGATGCTCCAGCACCAGGGCGCAGACCCGCCCTGCCTGCGCCGGACCGTCAGCGGGGACCTCGGCGTCGGTGTAGTCATAGACCCGGACCACGTGCGGGTGGTCCAGCCTGGCCAGGGCTTTTCCCTCCTCACGGAAACGAACCCGGATCTCGGGGACGGCGGCGAGCCTCGCGGGCAGGAGCTTGACGGCCACCCGACGGGCAAGATCCGAGTCCCAGCCGGCGTAGACGACACCGCCGGAACCACGGCCGAGCTCGTCGGTCAGCCGATACTTGGGCAGTGCGGCGACCAGCTCCGGCGGAGCTGGCGTCACCTGTCCACTCCAGGGGATGCCACCGGCCGCGGCGAGGAGGACGTTGCGCCAGTCGGTGACGCGGGGCGACCAGCGGACGCCGCCCGACCCGGCGGCCGGCGCGATCCTGCGGCGTCGTCCCACGGCGGACGGCGGGGACCCGGGTCTGGAGTGAGATAGCCGAGAGCGAACGAGAACAGGCCCATCCCGAGGATCAAAAATGGCTCGGACGTAGCCGAAGGAGCTGTCACCCGCAGGACGGAGAGACTGACGACAGCGACAATGCCCAACCCACATCCGCCAGGAACGAAGCGCAGCGCGCGCCGAGCACGGTTCACCGGAAGCCGCCGGCGGGCCATCGTGATCAGTACGGCCACCCACAGGACCGCGCTGACCCCAAGCATGGCGAGCCCGAACGTGCCGTACGTGGATGCCAGCGAGCCACGGACATCGGCATTCCCGTCGGTGGATGCGACGACATGACGGCTGGTGTCCCGTAGGGAAATATTGATCGGTAGCAGGCCGGTGGCCTGGCTGTTGAGGTCGTTCGTGTCAACATCGAGCCGCCAGACGGCAGAACCGTGCGCGGGAACGGCCAGCTTGACCGACACGTCGAAGACGTAGAAAACCAGGCCGAACACCCGGCCGCTGGTCCGGATCGACCTGATATCAACAGATTCCGGACGGTTGTTGAATACCGTGATAACGAGGTGGGTCGTTTCGTCTGCGGCCAGGGTGATGCGTTCGCCCCCGACGGTTCGGCCGTTGATCGTGGCTGAAAGTCGTATGTCGTCGCCGGCCGCGGCTTCCGCGGGCGTTGCCACAGCGAACAGTGCGACACATACGAGCAGGAGAACGACAGCCGCGAGACATTTCCGCCCACGACGTGACATGCTCGCCCCATTAGGCCGTCCGATTATGCTCACCGAGATGCTACTGGAGTGACCGTCTGACGTCTCTGGTGTCGAGAAGTCCCGTACCGGACAGCTCGATCCCCTGGTAAAACCGTCAGTCGCGGTCGACCATGACGTCACATGTTCACGGGGGGTGTCGTGACTGTTCGTCATCGAAATGCGCGGGCGGTGACCGCCTTCGCGGTGACCGCCATCGTTCCCTGCCTGCTTCTGCTCGGCCTCGCCTTCGTGCCCTCGACGACCCTGACGACCATCACACCGCCGACGGCTACGCCGGTAACGACCACATCCGCCGCCATGCAGACAGCGGCTCAGGAAACGCCCACGGCATGTCCTGCCGACTCGACATTCGTGGGCGGCACATGCGTGTCGCAGCCGCGCCTCACGTGTCCGGATGACGCGACGCTCACCGGATCCACCTGTGTCAGCCAGCCTGGACTGATCTGTCAAAATGGTGCGACTCTCGCCGGGACGAACTGCACCACCCCACCGAAGCTCACCTGTAAGAGCGGAAGCCTCACCGGCTCCGACTGCGTGACCCCCGCCAGGCTCACCTGCCCCACCGCAACGACCCAGACCGGCTCGTCCTGCACCAGCCAACCCACCCTGAAATGCCCGGAAGGCGCAACGCCAAGCGGTTCCACCTGCCTGACCCAGCCGGTACTGAAATGCCCGGTGGGTGCCACCCTGAAAGGGTCCGACTGCGTGACCCCGGCGACGGTCACCTGCCCCACCGCAACGACCCGGACCGGTTCGTCCTGCACCAGCCAGCCCACCCTGACATGCCCGGCGGGCGCAACCCGGTCCGGGTCGAACTGCACGACCGTGGTGGACAAGGAATGCCCGAGCGGCACCACGACAACCGAGGTGGGTAGTTGCACGGCAGCCGTCGGACGCGACGGTTCGTGCCCGCCGGGCACCATCAAATACACGTACAACACCGCGACAAGCACCACCAAACCCACGAACAGCGTGGTTGCGGCACCTTCTTCCTATTGTAGTGGGGATCCGGTATGCCCGACCGGCACACAGAACAGCTCCGGCCGGTGTGTGAAGGTAACGCAGGCCGAACCCGTGTGCGCGGTAGGCACCCTTGACAGCTCCGGAAAGTGCGTGACCTCGGGCGGTTTCGTGTGTGCAACCGGCAGATCCGACGGGTCCGGCGGGTGTATCACACCGGCCAACCCGACCTGCGCAACCGGCACGCCCAACGATGCCGGGAAATGCGTTGCACCAGCTGAACCGGTCTGTGCGACCGGGAAACTCGACGGCTCCGGAAAATGCGTCACCCCGGCTGACCCTGTCTGCACGACCGGGAAACTCGACGGCTCCAACTGTGTGAGACCGGCTGATCAGGTCTGCGCGACCGGGAAACTCGACAGCTCCGGAAAATGCGTCACCCCGGCTGATCAGGTCTGCGCGACCGGGAAACTCGACAGCTCCGGTAAGTGCGTTAAGCCAGCCGAATCAGTCTGCGCAACCGGTAAAACCGACGGAACCGGCAGGTGCGTATCCGCACCCCAGTGCGCGGCGGGGACGAAACCAGGTCCCGACGGGCTCTGCCACAAACTGCAGGACTGCCCGGCGGGACAGACTCCCGGGCCGAACGGCACATGCGAGAAGGCGTGCCCGAACGGAACGACGAGAGCCGCCGACCGGACCTGCACCACAAGGACTGTGTGCCAGGACGGTTCTGCCGTGCCCGCGGGAGCGGCATGCCCGCTGGTACTGGTCACATGTGCCGACGGTTCGCGTGCCCCGCACGCACAGGATTGCCCGCCACCCGTCCAGCACTGTGCCGGCGGGGCCACGGTTCCCGCGGGGCAGAAATGCCCGCGGGTTGGTCCCGGTGACACGTGCCTGGACGGCAGCCGGCCGGACGCCACCGGGAAGTGTGCGGTGGCGCCATCTCCGGTGCTCTGCCCAGGTGGGGTGCGGGTGCCGGTCACGCAGGCCTGCCCCACACCACCTGCGCCATCCACGAACACCTGGCCGAAGGCGATCCCGGTTCCGCGCCTCGGTGAACTCATGCTCGACCAGTCTGTCGTGGCGGCAGGGAACACGCTGTTCGCCCGGGGAGCGGGCTGCGATCCGTTGGCGAAGGTCGTCCTGACCGCGGACAGCCAGATTGTCGGGACGACGATCTCCGACACCGCCGGCCGGTTCGAGGCACCGGTGCAGTTCGCCGATTTCCGAACCGGTCGCCGGATCGTGGTGGCAACCTGCGGACCCACCCTGACCGCGCCGGTGGACATGGTCCTTTCCGGCTCCACCGGCGGAAACTCGACCACCTATGTCCTGTTGCTGTTCTTCCTGCTCGCCGGCTTCCTCATCGTCCGCTTCCAGTTCGCGGACGGGTTCGCCGCCCGACGTCGATGACAGGCCGTCAGAACTTCATCACTGCAATCCCGGACGCGAGGAAAAGAAAACGGCGGAAACCCGCCGCCTGACAGAGGGCGGCGGGTGGCGGGCGGCGGGTGGCGGGCTCGGTCAGCTCTGCTCGGAGCCCTCGTATGCCAGCCAGAGAGTCGCCAGAGCAGGCAGGGTCAGGGTCACCGACGCCGGCCGGCCGTGGTGGGTGGAGTCCACTGCGACCACCGCGCCGAGATTCCCCAGCCCGCCGCCGGAGTATTCGGTGGCGTCGGTGTTGACGACTTCACGCCAACGGCCGGGGAACGGCAGGCCGAGCCGGTATCCGGTGTGGGGAACCCCCGCGAAATTGGTCACGCAGGCGAGTACCGAGCCGGACGCGTCATCGCCGGGCGCCGTGGGGCCGGACATGCCGTTGCCGGGCGCCGCGGGGCCGGATACCGGATCGCTGTCGGCCCACCGCAGGAAGGAGAACACGTTGTCCCCGGAGTCGTTGGCGTCGATCCACGAAAAGCCGTCCGCGGAGGTGTCCTGTGCCCACAGCGCGGGCATGGCCCGGTAGACCCGGTTGAGATCCTTCAGCAGCGTGGACACGCCGCGGTGGCGCGGGTCGTCGAGATGCCACCAGTCCAGCGACCGTGCCTCGGACCACTCGGCGTCCTGCGCGAATTCCCCGCCCATGAACACCAGCTGCTTGCCGGGATGCGCCCACATGAAGCCGTACAGCGCACGCAGATTGGCCAGCTGCGCCCAGCGGTCACCGGGCATCCTGCGTAGCAGTGATCCCTTCCCGTGTACCACCTCGTCGTGGCTCAGCGGAAGGATGAAGTTCTCCGAGTAGGCGTACATCATGGAGAACGTCAGCTGCTGGTGGTGGTAGGAACGAAACACCGGTTCCCGGGCCAGGTAGTCGAGGGTGTCGTGCATCCAGCCCATGTTCCACTTGAAACCGAAACCCAGGCCCCCGAGATGGGTCGGGCGGGTGACGCCGGGCCAGGCCGTCGACTCCTCGGCGATCACAACTGCGCCGGGGACCCGTCGGTAGACCGTGGCTGTGGTCTCCTGCAGGAACGACACCGCCTCCAGGTTCTCCCTGCCTCCGTGGATGTTCGGCACCCAGCCACCGTCGGGCCTGGAATAGTCGAGGTAGAGCATGGACGCGACAGCGTCGACCCGCAGCCCGTCGATGTGGAACTCCTCGAACCAGTACAGTGCGTTCGCAACCAGGAAGTTGCGTACCTCGGGCCGTCCGAAGTCGAAGACGTAGGTCCCCCAGTCGGGCTGCTCACCGCGGCGTGGATCGGGATGTTCATACAGGGGTGTGCCGTCGAACCGGCCGAGTGCCCAGATGTCGCGGGGAAAGTGCGCCGGCACCCAGTCGACGATGACGCCGATCCCGGCCTGGTGCAGCTGGTCGACCAGCTGACGGAAATCGTCGGGATCACCGAACCGCGAGGTCGGGGCGTAGTAGGCCGAGACCTGATAGCCCCAGGATCCGCCGAACGGATGCTCGGCCACGGGTAGCAACTCGACGTGGGTGAAGCCCATGTCCCGCACGTAGGCGACGAGTTCGTCCGCGAGCTCCCGGTACGACAGCCCCTTGCGCCAGGACCCCAGGTGCACCTCGTAGATCGACATTGGCGCGGCATGCCAGGAGGTGCGCCGGCGCCGGGCCAGCCACGCCTCGTCGCCCCAGGTGTAGTCGGATTCGAAGACAACGCTTGCCGTGGCCGGCGGGTTCTCGGTGTGCAGCGCGAGCGGGTCCGCCTTCTGCCGCCATACGCCGTCGAAACCGAGGATCTCGTACTTGTAGCGGCAGCCGCCGCCGATGTCGGGCACGAACAGCTCCCACACGCCCGCTGCCCCCAACGAACGCATCGGGTAGGCCCGGCCGTCCCAGAAGTCGAAGTCACCCACGACACGGACGCCGCGGGCGTTCGGCGCCCACACGGCGAACCCGACTCCGCTGATCTCGCCAGTGGTGCCCGGGTAGCGTCGTACGTGCGCGCCGAGCGCCTTCCAGAGCTGTTCGTGACGGCCCTCCCCGATGAGATGGCGGTCCATCTCCCCAAGGGTCGGTAGGTAACGGTAGGGATCGTCGACGACGTGCGTCGCGTCGGAGTAGCCGACCTCGAGACGATAGTCGGGAACCGTGCCGGTCGGCAGTGCTGCGGCGAAGACCCCACCGCTGTGCAGTCGGTCGCATTCGAATCGTTCGCCGCCGGTGAGGACGACGACCGTCATCGCGTCCGGTCGCAGCGCCCGCACGATCGTCCAGCCCCCGTTTGGATGGGCGCCGAGGACGCTGTGCGGGTCGTGGTGCGATCCGCTCACGAGCCGCTCGAGTTCGCCTGCCTCGACCAGCAGGGACGGGGGAGGCGAACCCTGCTGGTCGGCCAGGGCGATCCGATACGACGAGCCGCCGTCGTTGCTGCCGTTGCTGCCGGCATCACCGTCGGAAAGACCGTGAATGTGGTCCTGGTCGGGACCACCCGTCGCGTCGTCGGTATTGATCATGGACAACACGCCATCCTTAGCCCCGCTCGGGGCCTCCAGCCGCACGAAAAGAACTATGATCGCACGGCCTTCGGCCTACTAGGAAAATGGTCATCAGGCCGCGGCCGTCAGCCGTTCGACCGAGCCGAGCGGGATCCGCAGCCAGGATGGTCGGTGCCGCGCCTCGTAGACGACTTCGTAGACGGCCTTGTCGAGCTCGAAGGCCCGCACGAGATCGGCGTCCTCGCGTGGATCCTGCCCGCAGGTACTGGTATACCCGTCGCAGAACGCATCACGGTTACGGGTCGCCCATTCCTGCGCGCGGTAGATCAGTGCGGACTCGTTCTCCCGTTCCAACAGCAGCGACTGGGCCGCGTAGTCGAACGACCGGAGCATGCCCGCGATATCGCGGTGAACCGGCTGTAGTGCTGTACGGTCCGTGACAGGGCGGGCCGGTTCGCCTTCGAAGTCGAACAACACCCAACCCGAGTCGACCCGCAGGACCTGGCCAAGATGGTAATCCCCGTGAATGCGCTGCAGGTTGAGCGGCCGGGTCCGGTGGGCCAGCACGTCGTAGGTGTCCCGCAGCATCGGCTCGAAGGCCCGAAGGTCCGACACGACCTCGATCGCGGAATCCAGCCGGTCGTGCATCTGCGCTGATTCCACCCGGAACGTCTCAGCGTCGCTCGTCGCAGTCGGAAGTGTCTGCGCGAGGAGGCGGTGTACGTCCGCGGTGGCGGCGCCCAACCGCTCGGACTCGGCCGCGAAGTCGCCACCGACCTCGTCCGCGTGCAGGTCCACCTCGGCGTAGAGGTCGCGGACGCTGGCGAGCGCGAGCCGCCATCCTTCGGTGCCGCTGCGCATGAACTCCTGCATGAAGGCGAAGGTGGTGGGGACGCCGTCGAGGGTGCCGTCCAGCCAGGACAACGGCCGGGCCACAGCGGAACTGCCGGCACTCGCGAGCGCCCGGGTGATCTCCAGATCCGGGTTCGTCCCCGCCCACAGCCTCCGGAAGACCTTCAGGATGTAGGCGTCGCCGTACACGATCGAGGTGTTGGACTGCTCGGCCCCGACCGCGTGGGCTGGCAGCGTCTCCAGGTCCTCGAGCGTGTACGGCATGAGCCCGTCCTGGGCCTGACGCCCCTGGATGAAGGCCAGCAGGGCGGCGCTGCCGTCCGGGTCGTGCAGGCCGTCGTACACGAGACCGTCCTCGGACTTGCCGAGGAAGAAGCTCTCATGCCCGTAGGGCGCATCCGGTCTCGTGACGAGCGGTATCTGGTAGCGGTCGGCTGGTCCCCGATCGGCGTACCGAACCTCGACGACGAGGTGTCGCAGCAGCTCGCAGACCTGGACGTCCTGGAGGATGTGCAGATTCCCCCAGGTGCGTCCCTTGCCCGCGAACCATCGCTGTCGCGGCAGCCAGGAGGTCAGCAGGGCGATCAGATCGGAGTCGTCGCTTACCACCATTGGCCTCCCCGCGCGTCATCATCGAGGTTCATCTCGTCGACCTTACGTGTCGGTCCATCAGGGGGTAAATTTCCCCGGACTGGTGAGCGCGAACCAGTAATGCCCGTGTCCGGGCAAGGTCAACAGATATGGCAGTTCCCCGATCGGTGGAAAGCCCACCCCACCGAGCAGTTCGACCGGTACCATTCCGACGAATCTGCGCAGATCAAGTTCGACCGGTTGCGCAAAGCGCGAGAGGTTGGCCACGCAC